>JAGBUF010000029.1 GCA_017630975.1 Paraprevotella sp.
TAACAACCACCATCAACGCTCTGCTCTACTTCCAGATAGTAGACCCCATTAAGTCTGTATACGAAATTGACAACCTACCCAACGCCATTGAAAAACTTACACAAACCACTTTACGTAACGTCATCGGCGAGTTGGAACTGGACGAGACACTCACCTCACGCGACACCATCAACTCAAAATTACGCCTCGTACTGGACGAAGCCACAAACAAGTGGGGTGTAAAAGTAAACCGTGTAGAACTTCAAGATATCACACCTCCGGAATCAGTGCGCAGAGCCATGGAACAGCAGATGCAGGCAGAACGAGAACGCCGTGCAAAAGTCCTTGAAGCACGCGGTAACAAAGAAGCCATGATTCTACAATCCGAAGGCGAAAAAGAGTCGCAGATCAACCAGGCAGAAGCGGAACGACAAACGCAGATACTCAAGGCACAGGGAGAAGCCGATGCAAAAATTTTGCAAGCCAACGCAGAAGCAGAAGCTATACGAAAGGTAGCAGCCGCCATTGCCGAGTCAAAAACCGACCCCGCCACTTATATGCTATTGACCAAATACGTAGATGCCATCAAAGAAATTGGAAGTGGCGAACAATCCAAGACCGTATTCTTACCTTTTGAAGCAAGTAACCTCGTTGGCGCACTCGGTTCACTCACAGAATTACTACCTAAAAAGTAATTTATGAATTAAGAATATATTTTACAGAACAAATTCCGGCTATTTATCAAGCAGCTATAGGGATTCAGGAAGTTATCGGTTTGATACAAAAGACACACCGTCAGTATCAAACCGATAATCATATATACTACCCCATCCTTTTCTGAAATCCGCACGAGATTTATATGCAAATCTCAGAAAGAATATTTTATACCAAAATAAAAAGCACACACAAATATTCTTTACATTTTAACCATTCAATCCTTTTATACGAATACTTTCTTGAAAAATATTTCACAAATAATCCGCAATTAATCTTTTATTGCCGGTTAAATTGTTACCTTTGTAAGGTAAAGAGCGGATTTTGATGCCACTCAACACGCAATAGTGCCCCATTTCAATGGAAAGTAATATTGTAAATCGCGAGGAATCGCACAAGACAAAAGCGGCAGTTACACCAACAACTGACGACGCCGTAGGCGTACCAAAAAGTCAGGAAAAGGACATGCATTGGTACATTGCCATCGTGGGCAACAACGCCGAAAAGAAGTGCATGGGTTATCTCACTGCAAGATTGGAGCAACTTAAAGAAAGCGATCGCAACTACGAAGTATACCTACCCACCCAAAAGGTATTGAGGATAAAAAGCAATGGGCAGCGTCATTATGCAGAACGCATACTCTTCCCCACCCTCATCTTCATCCGTTGCACCAACCACACACGTTTAAAGGAAATTGCTCCCCTACCATACATCCATCGTTTCTTCATCAACACCGCCGGGAAAAGTGAAAACGGACACCGTCCTGTAGCCATCATTCCGGACGACCAAATGGAATCCTTGAGAAAAATGGCATTAGGAGCAGACACACCCATCAGCATTGAGTCACACGTTTTCCATCTCGGCGAACGCGTTAGGGTAATCGCCGGAAATCTTGTAGGATTGGAAGGAAACATCTGCCGGGAGCCGGACAACAGCACCAGCCTTGTTGTCAAAATGGACGTCTTAGGATGTGCAAAAGTCTCCATCCCCCAAGATTTATTACAACCGCTAGTTGAGGATAAAAGGTAACGACAACGTTAACGACAACGATAACGATAACTAATTACACTTTCTATTATCAAAATGAGTTAAAATCAAAGAGCGAGCGAAGCAAAGCTCCATCCCCATTAAAGTCAAAGTTACCGTTACCGTTACCGTTAAAATTCAAATCAACATGCTAAAATCCAGAAATTTCAGAGAATACAAGGCGTGGCAGGATGCAGTATGCCTTGCTACTGAAGTTTACAAGTTAACGTCCTCCCTACCTTGGTTTGAAAAGAAAGGGTTGTGTGACCAACTGCAACGTGCAGTCGTTTCTATCAGTTGCAACATAGCAGAAGGAGCAGGACGTCATACAGATGCCGAATTCTCTCGTTTCCTAAATATTGCATTAGGCTCGGCAAATGAAGTAGAAACGCAACTACTTATTGCAAAAAACTTATCATATATAAACCAACAAGACTTTGAAAGATTGACATTTGACTTAACATCCATCCAAAAACAACTAGCAGGACTCATAAGAACAATAAGAAAAGAGGAGCGTTAAAGTTACCGCTAAAGAACGAGCGAAGCAATGCTCCATCCCCGTTGAAGTTAAAGTTAAAGTTACCGTTAAAGTTAATAACATGAAAATAGCCGTAGCAGGAACCGGATATGTCGGACTCTCCATTGCCACCTTGTTGGCACAACACAACGAAGTAGTAGCCGTTGACATCATCCCCGAAAAAGTGGAGATGATCAACCACCGACAATCTCCCATACAAGACGAATATATTGAAAAATATTTGGCAGAAAAAGAACTGAACCTACATGCCACCCTGGATGCCGAAGCAGCATACAAGGACGCCGATTATGTAGTGATAGCCGCTCCCACCAATTACGACAGTCAGAAGAATTTCTTCGACACCAGCGCAGTGGAGACCGTCATCCGACTCGTGATGCAGTACAATCCTAATGCCATCATGGTCATCAAGTCCACCATCCCTGTGGGCTACACCGAAAACATCCGCAAAGAGTTAAACTGCGAAAACATTTTGTTCTCACCCGAATTCCTGCGTGAGAGCAAGGCATTGTACGACAACCTCTACCCCAGCCGCATCATCGTGGGCAGACCCGAAAGTGACGAACGATTGGACAAAGCAGCCCGTACTTTTGCCGCATTATTGCAAGAAGGCGCCATCAAACAAGACGTAGAAACCCTATTTATGGGACTGACAGAAGCCGAGGCTGTAAAACTCTTCGCCAATAACTACTTGGCATTGCGTGTCAGCTACTTCAATGAACTGGACACATACGCCGAGATGAAAGGACTTGACACACAAGCCATCATCAATGGTGTGGGATTGGACCCACGCATCGGCACTCACTACAACAACCCGTCTTTCGGTTATGGTGGTTACTGTCTGCCCAAAGACACCAAACAACTATTGGCCAACTATCAGGACGTACCGCAAAACATGATGAGCGCCATTGTGGAAAGCAACCGCACCCGTAAGGA
>JAGBUF010000006.1 GCA_017630975.1 Paraprevotella sp.
ACTGTCAATGATCATCATGATGGTGTTGATTTTTGTCATTATGTATTTCTTTATGATCCGTCCGCAGAATAAGAAACAAAAGGAAATCCAAAACTTCAGAAACAGTATTGCCCCAGGAACAGACGTGGTGACTGCCGGTGGTATCTATGGAAAGGTGAAAGAAGTGAACGATATGGATAATACGCTGATGGTCGAAGTGGCTTCCGGCGTCAAAATTAAGGTTGCGAAGAATTCTGTTTACGCAAGCGTTCCGGTTGATCCCGCTACAGGGAAATAATTCAGATGGATTATCTTAAAATCAAGAAATATTATTTGAAGGTCAAGGACTCCATGTTGGTTGGAAAAAACAGGGAGTTCTTGACTTTCTTGTTTTTTCTGTTGGTTTCAGCCGCCTTTTGGTTGCTCCAGTCCTTGAACGGGCAGTATGATATGGAGCTTAAAATGCCGTTGACGCATACGAATATCCCTAAGGATGTTGTCATTACTTCAGGCTTGCCAGAGAGATTGCAGGTCAATGTCCGCGACAAAGGTACGGTGCTGGTGCGTTATCTCTATGGACCGAAAATGCCTGCTGTAGAGGTGGACTATCGTCAGTATGATAAAGGAGTGGCGTCAGGACGTGTGGTTGTGGATATGGCGGAGGTTGTGGAGGATGTGCAGTCAAGATTACAAGGCTCTACGCTGATAGCCGGTATCAAACCGGATACATTGGAATACTTTTATAATAAAGGTACAAGGAAGAGAGTGCCTGTCAGAATGATGGAGGAGCTGACCACCTCGCCCGAATGTTATGTTGAGGCGGTTACATTTATACCCGACTCGGTGGATGTGCTGGCGCCGTCATCAATCCTCGATACCATCACTGCCGCTCATACCACTCCTATGCATCTGCCGATGTTGTCAGAGCATTATTCGTCGGAAGTGGCATTGAGTAAGATGCGTGGCGTGAAATTCATTCCGGAACGTGTGGCAATGAAGGTAAAGGTGGATACATATACCGAAAAGGTGGTGGAAGTACCAATCCGAGGTGTAAACTTCCCTGAGGATATTGACTTGAAAACATTCCCTTCCAAAGTAAAGGTGGTGTTCCGCGTGGGCATGGCAAAATTCAAAACCGTCAGTGCCGATGATTTTGAAATATCAGTGGACTACAACGAATTGCCGACCAGTGAGTCTCAAAAAATCAGATTGAGCTTGAACGGTGTTCCCGAAGGTGTGTCAAATGTGCGTATCGAACCGTCAGAGGTGGATTATTTGTTGGAGCATCTTCATGGCATGGAATAAACGATACGTATTGGCCGTTACCGGTGGAATAGGAGCCGGTAAGAGTTTGGTTTCTTCCATGCTGAGGAAACAAGGCATACCGGTGTATGACACAGACTCTGCGGCGAAACGGCTGATGACCGAGTCGCATATCATCAAGCAAACTTTAGTGAATATCGTAGGTGAACAGGTATACGCTGCCGATGGTACTCTTAATCGTTCGTTGTTGGCAGAGTGGCTCTTTGCCTCTGCCGATCATGTGGCGCTGATGAACAACATTGTGCATCCCGTTGTGAAACGTGATTTTCAACAATGGTGCGAAGAGCAGTCCTATCCTTTGGTGGGCATGGAGTGTGCCATACTGTTTGAATCCGGATTCAATGAATTAGCGGATGGAGTGATAGTGGTGCATGCTTCGGACGAGGTGCGGTTGCAGCGGGTGCTTCTGCGCGATGGCGCTACCGAACAACAGGTCAGAGCGCGTATGGCAGCGCAAATGTCAGAACAGGACCGAATGGCGAGAGCAGATTACGTTGTTGTGAACGAGGGAAGCGAGAGTGATGTGGAGCGACAAATTCTTCAAATTCTGCGCGACATCCGTCAAAGTGCGATATCCGATTAAGTTTTTTTAGAAGATAGTATTTGAAAGTAGAACGTTTAAGGATTATCTTTGCAGACGTTAAGAAAAATAATTAAAGAATATAGATATGTTAGAAACTATTTTAGCGATTTCCGGAAAACCCGGTTTGTATAGATTGGTGTCAAGAGGTAACGGTTCTCTGATTGTGGAGACATTGGACGAGGCTAAAAAGCGTATGCCGGTGTTTGCTGCCGACAAAGTGATTTCATTGGCTGATATTGCCATGTATACCGATGCAGATGAGGTGCCATTGCGCGAGGTGCTGGAGAAATTGAAGACAAAAGAGAACGGAGAAACCGTGAAGTTCGAATATAAAAAGGCATCACGCACCGAATTGGAGGATTTCTTCGCAGAGGTATTGCCGGAGTTCGACCGCGAGCGAGTTCATGCAGCAGATATCAAGAAACTCATCAGTTGGTATAATATCCTCATCAACAATGGAGTGACAGATTTCAAAGAAGCATTGGAACCGACAAATGGTGACAATATTGACGACCGTAAGTCTGAATAAGCACAACGAACTTCAATGAAATACCGAGGGAGGTTTGCGATTTGCATTCCTCCCTTTTTTGTAGTATTTTTGTGTTTGCAGATGATGTTTGACTACGGTCACACACATGGCTGACCGCAAACAAACGCATGGACGACTGCGGTCACACGCATGGCTGACTGCGGTCAAACGTCAAATCTGTCAATCATAAACATTACTTTAACCTTTAAACCATTAACTATGAGTACCATTAATTATGAGATTTATCCTTTGTCCGGTTTGCATCCTGACAAGACGGATTATTGTGTCCGTGCCGTACATGGAGGTACGGTCGACGCAGCTACTATCGCACGAGAGATTCAGTCCTCTACCACACTGACTGACGGGGATGTAAAAGCCGCTTTGAGTGCCCTTTCAACGGTGGTTAAACGCCATTTAAGTGAAGGTAAAAGTGTGCATCTTGATGGGTTCGGACACTTCAAGGTGTCCTTGCGATGTACCAAGAAGATGACGGATGAAACCGTCAACGGCAAGCATGTACAGGTGAGCGGTG
>JAGBUF010000226.1 GCA_017630975.1 Paraprevotella sp.
CTGATATACAACTCCATTTACAACAAATGGTATTGTCAATATCACCAATACAGAACATGCGGTCCTCATTTTCCAAAAAATCCGACCGACTAAAGCACTGAACTATCTTAGTCACGTAGAAATCAACGGGGTAACAGCTGTAAATGGTGAGAATTGCCAGGTTAAAATGTATGGTCAAGGCGCCATCGTTATGCCCTACGGAAAGGATTTCAAGCCATTGACAGTATACACTGAACAAAATTTTGAAGGAGAATCCACCAGCGAATTCGGTTTGGAACACTCAGGTGGATACATGAACACCCTGACTGCAGCAAAGTTCAACAACCGCATCCGTAGTTTCAAGTTAAAGAGAGGATACATGGTAACTTTCGCGATCGGCACCGGTGGACGTGGTTATAGCCGTTGTTTCATTGCAGACTACGCTGATTTGGAAATTGCAACTCTACCGACCGTTTTGGACAGTCGAATTTCATCCTATCGTATCTTCAAATGGAACGACGCAGAGAAGAAAGGTATTGCAAATGATACAGGAACAGAAATCATTCAGGCATTGAATGCATCATGGTGTTATTCTTTTGGACCTGGAGAGGACAAAGGTATTGATTGCGAATGTGTACCCCATAAAATTGAAATCGGATGGCCGGGCAACTGTGGAACATTGACTTATTCTCCACATTTGAAAACCAATAACGAACCGGGTAATAGTGCAGACCATGGTGTAGAAGACCTTGACGCAGTATTGGCGACATGGGAAGATTTGATGCGCACCGGTAGACGCTTATGTTCTCCATCATCACACGATGGCAGTTTGAATTGGTTACGTAATTTCATGGATTCCATTGATGCTCGCGGTTGGCGTTGTGATATTCTTGACCTACACTGCTATTGGCCACAATGGAACTTGATGAACCAAGTACAAGGTTGGTACGACAGTTACAAACGTCCGATTTGGATTTCTGAGTTTGTGTGGGGAGCATCATGGAACAATAATGGTATCTTTGCTGAAGCTCCGGACGGATGGGATTCCTATTCAGAACGCAACCAGCAAAAGAACTACGACGGAATGAAACCGGTGTTTGACAATTGGAACAATGCACCATATATTGAGCGATATGCATATTGGAACTCTGAAAGAGATTGTTCTAAAATCTACCGCTACGGTTCCGGTATATCCAAGTTGGGAACTTACTTCGCAGAAATGAATTCCAATATCGGTTACAACAGAGCATACGAATTTGTTCCAAAAGTAGTTTACAAAGCGCCAAAGGGATTCAATCTGACATATACTGAAAGTAAGAAAAAGCTGGAACTCACATGGGAAAATCCTCATGGTGAGTTGACAGACTCTACACTGCTGGAAATAAAATTCAACAACGGAGAATGGGAAACTCTTGAGAAATACGAGAGCTCAGAAAAAACCAGCTATTCATATAGTACTACTGTTGATGAAACATTTGAATCAGGTGTTTACACCTATCGTGTACGCAATTTTGACTCAGACGGAAAGATTCGTATAACAGGAGAGAAAGTATTGTCTATGATTGGGGCATCAGGAACACCGGGATTCCAATATGGAACAATGGAAATTAGTAGTGCTGATGAAATATCAACCTCATTTACTCCCGTACAAGGTGAAGAATCTGCTGTTTTCACCGGCTTGATTACGTACAAGAACAAAAACACCGTACCGGTCAATTCTGTATTCTCAGTTGACACAACGGGTTGTAAATTTATCTATAAAGCATTCCCATGGAACGCCGGTAGCTATGAGCAGACCTTTACAGAGAAAGAGAAAACAGACTTTATGGTATTGACCATGGGCGAACATCAGATTGGTGATATCCGCATGTATGTAGGCAAAACAGGCACACGAATTTCGGAAGAGAGCGTATGGGTAGAATTCCCCACTCCATTTGAAGAAGGCGTAACTCCAATAGTCATTGCCAACGTTATAGCACGTACTACACGCTATCCATACATGGCAAAGATTCATGACGTCACCAATAAAGGTTTTTACGTAAAATTAGCTCGTCAGGAAGGTTCTTATGCGAGTGCCGCTACCACTC
>JAGBUF010000227.1 GCA_017630975.1 Paraprevotella sp.
ATCCACATGTCCCTGAACAATATGACCATCCAATCTGCCGTTCATCATCATAGAACGCTCTACATTTACTTTATCACCCACTTGCAAAAGTCCTAAATTTGAGCGTTCTAAAGTTTCCTTCATCGCTGTCACGGTATAAGTACCATTTTCTATCTTCACTACTGTTAAGCAAACACCGTTATGCGCAACACTCTGATCTATCTTGAGTTCATCCACAAATGAACAGCGCAATGTAAAGTGCAGATTCTCCTGTTCTTTCTCTATCGCTATCACCTGTGCAAACTCTTCTACTATTCCGGAAAACATAATAATGGTTGTTTAAATGATTAATTTTCTTTCATAATTCAGTACAAATATAAAGCAACCGAACGAAACCGAAAAGAAAAGAATGATTTTATTCCGATAAAAACCAACAAAAAAACATAAAACTCCATGAGTTTTGTCCTACATATCCATTCTTTTATTAAATTTGCCGAAACTAATGAAAACAAGGTATGAGAAAGATTCTATTAATGTTATTATTCTGTCTTCCCGTGCTACTTTCAGCTAAAGGCAAGAAGGATGACAGTAAATATTTGAAAGGAGCTGTTCCCGAAGTGAACGGACAAGTCACATTCCGTCAGACTTTCGCTGTAAAAGATAAAAGTCAGCAGGAGATATACAAGGTAATGAAAAATTATCTTGAGGAACTCACAGAAAAAAACTCCCAAATGAAAAGAACAAAAATCGTCCAAGACGACTCCATCAACGGAAAGTTGACAGGAAGATTAGAGGAGTGGATGATTTTCAAGAAGAAACCATTGTACCTGGACCGCACACGTTTCCGCTATATGTTCGGCATCCAATGCTATGACGGGAAATGCAGTATGGAAATCACACAGATCAGTTACTACTACGAAGAAGATCTGGATGGGAACAACGGAAAGACCTATCGCGCTGAAGAATGGATCAACGATGAAAATGCTGTAAACAAAGCGGGAACAAAACTGTTATATGGCTCTGCCAAGTTCAGAAGAAAAACAGTGGACCGTGTAGAAGAACTCTTCGCAGGAGCAAGAGAGGCATTTGAAAAGCCTATGCCGGAAAAGCCAAAAGCAACTGCAGTCATAAAAGACTGATATTCAAATAAGATACAATAAATGCCGACATCCTCGGCATTTATTTTTATCATTTCAACACATAAGGAACATAAATATGAATCGTGAAGAAATAGAAAAGCTCATTGCAGAAACAGCAAAGAAAGAACGCAACAAAAACAACTTCAATGTTGAAAAAGTACGTGCACTACTAAACATCATTTTTATCATCTGCGCTGTTATTGGTATTATCGTCTACTTTGCCTACCCTGAGCAACGTCTCATTGGTATGGGCACTATTGGCGTGGGCATGATTTTCAAAGTCGTGGAGTTCTTCCTGCGTTTTTTGTTTTAATTGTGATTTTCTTCGTATCTTTGTAGCCGTTATGAAATTGCGACTCACCATTCTCATCTATTGTTGCATCTGCTCCATCGGTCATGCCATGGCACAATTCCCTGTCAATGAGCAAGGTTTCGGGGCTGACGGCTATGCTGTCGACGAATACGGGAATCCTATCGACCCACATCAGCATGACAACAAGATATGGGGACGAGACACCACTGATACTGAAGAGAGGAACATACCTATCGGTTCATTTGCGTGGAAAATCGATGAACGTTTCGGCAACATTACGCCTGCAGAAATAGACACGTTACCGGACAACTTCCAGAATTTCAATCTGACAGCCGGTCCGACAGGACAATACAACTATCTTGGCAATTTAGGTTCACCGCGTTTGTCGCGCCTATTCATGGACCGAAAACCACACAGCAACTTTATCTTTGCCGATCCATTTGACTATTTCTACACACCTGTCAACGAGTTCCTATTCACCAATACACTCAGTCCCATAACCAACCTCTCCTATCATTCCTGCGGTAACAAGCAGAACGGTGAGGACCGATTAAGGGCATACTTCGCCACCAACATCAACAAGATATCAGGTATTGGTTTCAAAGTCGACTACCTGTACGGTCGTGGTTATTACAACAGTCAGGCTACCTCTTTGTTCAACGGCTCGCTATACGGCTATTATTTGGGCGAGAAATACAACATGCACTCATGGATTAGTGTAAACCACATGCGTATGGGTGAGAATGGCGGTATTGAAGATGACAACTATATCACACATCCGGAATCTTACACCCGTTCGTATAGTTCGAAAGACATCCCTACCCATCTGACAGAATATTGGAATAGAAATGAGGACCAAACCTATTACCTGAACCACCGATACAATGTCGGTTTCTATAAGGACATCGAACTGCCGGATTCACTAAAACCACAAATGCCTTCAGATTCCGTATTGCTACGTGGCTTACGTGATAGCTTACGCATCGTGTACCAACAAGGCAACGATGCATACAAAAGTTATGTGATGGACTCTTTGCGAACAGCCTTCCTTGACAAACAGGAAAAGGTACAGGAGTTCATACCTGTCACCAGTTTCATCCATACCCTACGCATCAGAAACGCCAAACATACCGTTTACTCTTACAATACTCCCGAGTATTATTATGCCGACATGTATTACGGTGCACCTGAAGACAGATTGAGCGACCGTACACGTGGCATATCTATCAAAAACACCTTGGGAATCTCATTGCGAGAAGGTTTCAACAAATGGGCAAAATTCGGATTGGCAGCTTTTGCATCACATGAGTTCCGACATTTCACCATGCCGGGTCTGCAGAATGGTGTATTATTCGATGAGGGTTACTCCGAAAACAATGTCTCTGTAGGCGGTCAGTTGAGCAAATACATGGGCAAGACGCTCCATTACGATGTAACAGGAGAGGTTGTACTCTTTGGAGAGGATTTAGGACAATTTGACATCGAGGGAACAGCAGACTTGAACTTCCCTCTGTTTAAAGACACTGTACAATTGGCAGCACGAGCATACATCAAGAATCTGAACCCCAGTTTCTATATGCGCCATTATCATAACAAATACGCATGGTGGGACAATAATTTGGACAAGGAATTCCGTACACGTATTGAAGGGAAATTGGACATCAGACGTTCACGCACCACACTGACAGTTGGTGTAGAGAACATCAAGAACTATTCCTATTTTGCTGCTGAGAACATAGCATACAACAACGACAAGGGGGAGTTAGCAGGATATAGTCACCGGGTCAGTGTGAACCAATACGGCAATAGCGTACAAGTGTTCAGTGCCAAGCTCAATCAGAATTTCAAGTTCGGCATCTTTAATTGGGAAAACGAAATCGTTTACCAAAAATCAAGTAAGGAAGACATCCTACCCTTACCAGCCCTTTCGGCATATAGCAACATCTACTTGTTGTTCCGTATTGCCAAAGTGCTACGAGTACAATTGGGAGCTGACGTAAGATATTTCACTGAGTACTATGCACCCGACTATGCGCCTATTATTCAACAATATGCAGTACAGGACCCTGCCACACGCATCAAATTGGGTAATTACCCCATCTGCAATGCATACGTCAATTTTCATCTAAAACATTGCCGTTTCTATGTCAACGTGAATCATGTGAACGAAGGCACCGGAACAAAGAATGCATTTTTAGTGCCCCACTATCCTATCAATCCACTGAATATCCACTTCGGACTTTCATGGAATTTCTTTAATTAAAAACAGTTTATACATATAAAGCAAAGTAGCGCA
>JAGBUF010000228.1 GCA_017630975.1 Paraprevotella sp.
AATTGAATACGGAATTTCATTTACAATATAAGAGTAAAAACACATTTAAATCATATATCGTATGGGTAAAATTGTAACAATGGGAGAGATTATGCTTCGATTATCCACACCGGGACAATCACGCTTTGTACAAACTGATACATTTGATATCAATTATGGTGGAGGTGAAGCGAACGTAGCAGTAAGCTGTGCCAACTATGGACATGATGCATACTATGTCTCAAAACTTCCAAAGCATGAAATCGGTCAAGCCGCGCTCAACTCATTACGCCGTTATGGTGTGCATACAGACTACATCGCACGCGGAGGAAACAGGGTAGGTATCTACTATTTGGAAACAGGTGCTTCAATGCGCTCGTCTAAGGTCATCTACGACCGTGCCGGTTCGTCCATCGCTGAAGCAAAACCTGAAGACTTTGATTTTGATGCCATCATGGAGGGAGCCGACTGGTTCCATTGGAGCGGTATTACTCCAGCAATATCTGATGCAAGCGCAGAATGTTTGCGCCTGGCATGTATCGCAGCCAAAAAACATGGTGTTACAGTGTCTTGCGACCTGAACTTCCGCAAAAAATTATGGACCTCTGAGAAAGCACAAAGTATCATGCGCCCGTTGATGCAATATGTGGATGTGTGCATCGGTAACGAAGAGGATGCAGAATTGTGTTTAGGCTTCAAACCGGATGCAGACGTAGAAGGTGGAAGCACTGATGCAGAAGGTTACAAGGGTATTTTCAAAGGGATGATGGAGACATTTGGATTCAAGTATGTCATTTCAACATTGCGCGAGTCTATATCAGCCACTCATAACGGTTGGAAAGCCATGATATACAATGGAGAAGAGTTTTATGTATCTAAACGATATGACATTGATCCAATCATCGACCGAGTAGGTGGTGGCGACTCTTTCTCCGGTGGTGTAATACATGGCTTAATGACTATGGCTACTCAAGGTGAGGCTTTGGAATTTGCCGTAGCAGCTTCGGCTTTGAAGCACACCATCCCCGGTGACGTTAATTTAGTTTCAGCAGAAGAGGTGGCAGCATTGGCCGGCGGTTCTGCCAACGGACGTGTTCAACGATAACAATAGATAAAATTATTATGGCAAGATTCGACAAGATTGCAGTGATGCAGAAGATTGCAGAAACAGGTATGGTTCCTGTCTTCTACCATAAAGATGCCGAAGTAGCAAAAAAAGTCATCAAGGCTTGTTATGAGGGCGGTGTACGTGCATTTGAGTTTACCAACCGTGGTGACTTCGCACAAGAGGTTTTCGCAGAATGTGTGAAATTTGCAGCTAAAGAGTGTCCTGAGCTGGCATTGGGTATCGGTTCTATTGTAGATGCTCCTACAGCTGCCATGTATATACAACTTGGGGCTTGTTTTATTGTTGGTCCGCTGTTCAATCCAGAAATTGCACCGGTATGCAACCGCCGTCTTATCCCATATTGTCCCGGATGCGGAACCGTTTCCGAAGTGGGCAAGGCACAAGAAATGGGATGTGACCTTTGTAAGGTATTCCCTGGCGATGTATATGGTCCGAACTTTGTGAAAGGTATGATGGCACCATGCCCATGGTCCAAAGTAATGGTAACGGGTGGAGTTGCCCCTACAAAAGAGAACCTTACTGCATGGTTCAAGGCGGGAGTATATTGTGTAGGTATGGGATCTAAACTATTCCCCAGCGAAGAAGTCAAGGCTGAGAATTGGCAATATGTCACAGATAAATGCAGAGAAGCATTGGGATATATCGCCGAAGCCAGAGCAAAATAAGAATCAAGATAAGAGATTCAAAAAAAGGATGCCGTCGGGCATCCTTTTTTTGGAGGTTCCCAGCAGATTCGAACTGCTGTGGACGGTTTTGCAGACCGCTACCTAGCCACTCGGTCAGGGAACCAACATTGCTTTTGGAGAGGTTCCCAGCAGATTCGAACTGCTGTGGACGGTTTTGCAGACCGCTACCTAGCCACTCGGTCAGGGAACCATTTCCTTTTGCGATTGCAAAGGTAAGATATATTTTTCAAAAAACAACACAAAACTAAGAATAAATATACTAATTCGACTTTTTATTAGTTATTAATGTATGAGAAACCTCAATTAAAGACGTATAAAGATGACAAACATTAAAACCGTATTGGGAAAAGTATTGCATACCATCCATTCGCACAACCTGATTGAAACAAACAATAAGGTTCTGGTGGCACTCAGTGGTGGGGCTGATTCGGTATTCCTCTTACACATCCTGAAGGAAGCCGATATAGGATGTGATGCTGCACATTGCAACTTTCATCTCAGAGGAGATGAATCTGATCGCGACGAACAGTTTGTCATTTCCTTGTGCAAGAAAATGAACGTCAAACTTCATCGCACAGATTTCGATACAACAGATTATGCAAAAAAACAGGGCATCAGTATCGAGATGGCGGCACGTGACTTACGTTATGCCTATTTTGAGAAGTTGCGCAATGAATGGGGATATGACAAGATTGCAGTGGCACACCATCGGGACGATAATGTGGAGACATTATTGTTGAATCTGACACGTGGTACAGGATTGAAGGGATTGACGGGCATGCAGTATTGCAATGGGCACATCATCCGCCCATTGCTTGACATCAGTCGTGAGGAAATTGAACATTGCTGCAATGAAAGGGAATGGCAGTATGTGACAGATAGTACCAATCTGGAGACTGACGCTACACGCAATAAAATACGTTTGGAAATCATTCCAATGCTCAAGAAAATCAATCCATCTGTTATGGATACCATGCAGGAAACCATCGGTCGGATGAACGAATGTTATCAACTATATACAGAGGCTGTAGGAAAACTCAAAAATGAAATACAAGAAGGATTAAAGATCAATATACACGAACTGCAACGTATCACATCACCACGTACCATTCTATATGAATTATTGTCTGAATATGGTTTTAACAACGCCCAGACCAACGATATCTACGAACACTTAAACGGAGAATCGGGAAAACTATACGAAAGTAACGAATGGCGACTGTTGAGGGATAGGGAAGTGCTCATCCTCAAAAACAAGAACGAAAAAGCTGAGTGTTTATGCAATATTCTCCCATTAGAGGGATATGTCAAGATTACAGCAAACAAGGACTTCATCATTGAAAGACATTCAATTGACAAGGATTTTAACATCCCACGAAGCATGGATACTGTATGTTTGGATATGGACAGGATAGAATATCCCATCAGCGTGCGACTGATACAGGAGGGAGATAAATTCGTTCCTTTAGGTATGAAAAACGAGAAACTTATCAGCGATTATCTAACTGATAAGAAAAAAAGTGTATATGATAAAGAAAGTCAACTGGTGGTATGCAGTGGCAACAAAATAGCCTGGTTGGTGAATGAACGTCCGGACGACAGATTCAGAATAACAGATAAAACACGTAGAATTCTTAAGATCAGAGTCATCAACCACTAAACAACCATCATGCTGTCCATACTGATACCTACATATAACTATCTTTGTGCCGGATTAGTCTGCGATCTACATCAACAGGCTGAGCGATTGGGTATTGACTACGAAATACTGGTAGCCGATGACGGTTCACAAGAATCATTCAAGGTAAAGAACCGCGTCATCAATAAACTTTCGCATTGCAAATACATTGAACTGGAGGAAAATATCGGCAGGTCAAGAATCCGTAACCTTCTCGGCAGAACGGCACAATATGACTACCTCTTGTTCATGGATTGTGACGCAGAGGTCGTCAACAGGGACTTTATTGCCAAGTATATTGCCGCACAAAATAGGGGAAAAGTGGTATATGGCGGATTGCTACACCCGAATAAATTACCAGCACCTGAACTATCCCTGGCATACAAATACGAGAAATGCGCCGAAGCAAAAAACACCCATGAAATACGTGAAAAACATCCGTACAGAGTGTTTCGTACTTTCAATTTCATGATTGAAAAACTTACGTTCTTACAACATCAATTTGATGAGAGCATTACAAAATACGGCCATGAAGACACCTTGTTCGGCAAAGCATTACAAATAGACAGAATTCCGATTATCCACATCGACAACCCTTTGTTGAACAAAGGATTAGACACAAATGTTAAACTATTGGAGAAAACAGAGGAGTCACTCAAAACACTTTACGAACTGCGTGACAAGATGGGAGAGAGTTCTGCTGTATTGAGGGCTTACCAACGTATGAACAAACTCGGTCTATGTGGTTTAATAGCACATTTATTTAGCATCACAAGGAATTCCATCTATCGACAGTTGACCGGAATGCATCCCAATCTGCTTCTCTTTGCTTTTTATAAATTTGGATATTATTGTCAACTCTGTCAAAAGAACGATAAGTAAATCAAATCTATTAATCACACACCTAAAACATAAAGGGCTGCGCCTTGTCGACACAGCCCTTTCATTTCGTCATCTATTGTTTAGTAAGCAAACAAAGGATAGTCTGCCATTATCTCATTTACTCTCTTACGAACAGATGCAATTACTGTTTCATCCTCAGGACTGTTCAATACGGTTTCTATCAACTCAGCGATGATAACCATCAAATCCTCCTTAGCACCACGCGTAGTGATGGCAGGTGTACCCAAGCGAATACCTGATGTCTGGAATGCGCTTCTTGAATCGAAAGGCACCATATTCTTATTTACAGTAATGTCAGCTGCCACCAATGCCTTTTCAGCAACCTTACCGGTAAGGTCGGGATATTTACTGCGTAAGTCTACCAACATAGAATGGTTATCTGTACCACCACTTACTATATCAAAGCCACGTTTGATAAGTTCTTCTGCCAAAACTTTAGCATTCTTTTGTACTTGTGTAGCCCATTCCTTGAATTCAGGTTGCAAAGCTTCATTGAAAGCTACAGCCTTCGCTGCAATAACGTGTTCCAACGGACCACCTTGTATACCGGGGAATACTGCACTGTTCAGAATCTGGCTCATCATCTTGATTTCACCCTTCGGTGTTTTCAAACCCCATGGATTCTCAAAATCCTTACCCATCAAGATGATACCACCACGTGGTCCTCTCAAAGTTTTATGTGTAGTTGATGTCACAATATGAGCGTACTTGACAGGATTTTCCAACAGACCTGCTGCTATCAAACCTGCAGGGTGTGCCATGTCGACCATGAATATAGCACCTACCTTATCTGCTATGGCACGCATACGCGCATAGTCCCACTCGCGACTGTAAGCTGAACCACCACCAATAATCAATTTCGGTTGATGTTCAAGCGCTAAGCGTTCCATTTCGTCGTAGTCTACACGACCGGTTTCCTTATTGAGATTATAACCAATGGCATTGTACAAGATACCGGATGTATTAACAGGGGAACCGTGTGACAAGTGACCGCCATGATCAAGATTCAAACCCATAAATGTATCACCAGCCTTCAAACAAGCAAAGAAAACGGCTGCATTTGCTTGAGCACCGGAGTGAGGTTGTACGTTCGCATATTCGGCATCAAACACCTTGCACAATCTTTCAATCGCCAAACTTTCTACCTGGTCCACTACCTGACAACCACCATAATAACGCTTACCAGGATATCCTTCAGCATATTTATTGGTCAAACAAGAACCCATTGCACGCATCACATCTTCACTAACGAAGTTTTCTGAAGCGATCAATTCAATACCATTCAGCTGACGCTGATGTTCTTTTTCAATTAACTCAAAAATCGTATTATCCTTTTTCATTTAATTATAAATTATTTAGTTTAATCTTTTTTCTTTTCTACACTCCAACCGAACTTACCTATCTTTTCTCCTAATCCATAGTAACCGCCATGCAAGTAGACCAGAGGATTGCTCTTCTCCAAAGACCACTTTCCTGTCTCCGCATCTAGATAACGTTCATCTGCCTTTACGTTCAAAACTTCTGCAATGAACATATCATGCGAACCCAAAGATACAATTTCCTTCACCCTGCATTCAATATTCAACGGCGACTCCTCAATGATGGGGGCAGCCACCATTCGTGCCTTACCGGGTGTCAGTTTCATCTCTTCAAACTTATTATAGTCACGACCGGAACGCACACCGCACCAATCTGTTGCGTATGCCATATCTTCGGTAGTCAGATTGATGACAAACTCCATATTCTTACGGATTAACTCATAAGAATGACGCTCAGGACGTACAGATATATAACACATGGCAGGATTGGAACAAATGGTTCCAGCCCAAGCTACGGTAATCAAATTGTAATCTTCGGGAGTACTACCACAACTGACCAACAATGCCGGTAGGGGATATATCATCGTACCGGGTTTCCAATCTTGCTTCATAATCCGTCTTAAACCAATTTTACATTTTCCAATGCCACTTGTTTGTTACAATAATGACAACTCAATGCTTTAGACTCGGAATTGACTACATGAAAATGCGTATGCATCGGTTCATTATTGGTGATACATTTGGGGTTGGGGCATTTTACTATACCTTTCAATTCTTCCGGCAGCACCACTTCCTTTTTCTCTACCACCTCATATCCTTTGATGATACACAAAGTCACATTGGGACTGATGACTGCCAATTGATTCAATTCTTCATCAGAAAAGAATTTATCTGCAATCTTGATGATACTTTTCTGTCCCATCTTCTTGCTCTTCAAGTTGAAACCAATGGTAACAGAAGCCTTCATTTCTTCCAAATGCAAAAGATTGATGACTTCAAAGAGTTTTGCTGAAGGTATATGATCGATTACCGTTCCATTTTCCAATGCGGCAACCAATAATTCTTGTCTTTTTGTCATATGGATATCCATTAATCAATTATCGTTTTATCATTTATCACATCATCGATAGTCAAGCCTAAAGCATCACATATCAATGCCTGACGTGCAAACAATCCGTTGTGTGCCTGTTCAAAGTAATATGCATGTGGATCATCATCAATGGCATATTCAATCTCATTCACTCGTGGAAGAGGGTGCAAAATGCGCATATTCTCTTTAGCATATTTCAACATCGGTAGTTTAAGCAGATACAAATCTTTGACACGTTCGTATTCCATCAAATCAGTAAAACGCTCTTTTTGCACACGTGTCATATATAATATATCTGCATCGGCTATCGTTTCTGCTGTAAAATCTGTATGCTCAATATATTTGATGCCATACTGTTCGCAGTATTGCTTATAAACATCCGGCATCTTCAGTTCATTCGGTGCTATGAAATGGAAAGTCGGATTGAAATGACGCATCGCCATTAGCAATGAATGTACGGTACGACCATATTTCAAATCACCTACCATAAAAATGTTCAGATTTTCCAAAGTCCCTTGAGTCTTATAAATAGAATATAAGTCCAACATGGTTTGCGATGGGTGCTGATTGGCACCATCTCCAGCATTGATGATGGGAACGGGTGAAACCTCTGACGCATATCGTGCTGCTCCCTCCAGATAATGTCTCATCACAATGACGTCGGCATAA
>JAGBUF010000229.1 GCA_017630975.1 Paraprevotella sp.
CACTCAATGTGGTCACTGCAATGATGGTAATAGAACCACCTCCCACTTCTTCCGGGAATTGTACTGCTTTTTCATAAATCTTAGCCAAATCCGAATACAATGAACCCGGCATAGAATCCTTAGAAGGGATTTGGTCCATACGATTTGACACAATAGCCAATGAGTCGGCATAAGAAGTCATGTCTGTCAAAAGAACCAATACTTTCCCATTCTTCTCCACTGCAAAATACTCTGCAGCCGCCAAAGCCATATCAGGAACAAGCAAACGTTCAACGGCTGGGTCCTCTGTGGTGTTCATAAAACAAATGATACGGTCCAAAGCTCCGGCACTGGAGAATGTATTACGGAAGAAATAGTAGTCATCATTCGTCATACCCATACCACCCAAAATAATCTTGTCGGCTTTTGCTCGAAGTGCCACCATTGCCATCACCTCGTTAAAAGGTTGATCCGGGTCTGCAAAAAATGGGATTTTCTGTCCGGACACCAATGTATTGTTCAAGTCAATACCGGCAATACCTGTCGCAATCAACTCACTGGGTTGTCTACGGCGCACCGGATTCACTGAAGGACCACCGATCTCAACTTCTTTTCCCTCAACCTCCGGTCCTCCGTCAATCGGGAAACCATAAGCGTTAAAGAAACGACCAGCCAATTGGTCACTGACTTTCAATGTAGGAGCCTTACCAAGGAAAACGACTTCAGCGTTGGTCGGAATACCACCGGTACCCTCAAACACCTGCAAAGTAACATCATCTCCCACAATCTTCACCACCTGAGCCAATTTCCTATCTATCGTAGCCAATTCATCATAACCTACACCTTTTGCTTTCAACGAACATGTCGCTTTGGTTATCTGATTGATTTTCGTATATACTTTTTGAAATGCTGTTGTTGCCATATTTCTTATTTGTTTTTATGTTCGTTAAGCATTGCGATGACTTGATCCTTGAAATTATAATACTGCTCTGATTTATAAACAGAATAGTTCATTTGCTTACAAACGTTAATCATTTTCTTGAAGTAATCAACCACGTCCAAGAAATTGACAAATTCAAAATCAGTATTACAAATATCAACCACCAAGTTGAGAATCTCTTCCTGACGTTCCAACGGTGTTACCGCATCTACTTCGTCAAAAGCATCCTGTTGCAAGATGACAAAGTCTATCACTTCAGACTTCCAGAATGTAACATGATAATCTACAGGTACTCCATCA
This sequence comes from Paraprevotella sp., assembly GCA_017630975.1. Lineage (GTDB taxonomy): Bacteria > Bacteroidota > Bacteroidia > Bacteroidales > Bacteroidaceae > Paraprevotella. The sequence goes on from JAGBUF010000229.1 coordinate 1,220, forward strand.
TCACCAAGGATGTTTATCTGTTCTGCGATTTCCTTTCCACGTTGCATGCGGGTCTTCAAATCATTGACCTTGCCAATCCAAGTTCCATTGATTCTCTTCTCAATATATTCGGCAAATTCCGGATACTCCAGGTATTTAGAATAAGAATCTATCGGATTTACAGCCGGATAACGTTTCTTATCTGCACGCTCCTGCTCCAATCCATAGAAACAACGTGCAACCTTACGTGTATTCTCAGTAACCGGTTCTTTCAAGTTACCACCTGCAGGCGATACCGTTCCTATAAATGTAATAGAACCAACTTCG
>JAGBUF010000230.1 GCA_017630975.1 Paraprevotella sp.
GTCCATATTGTTGATTGATTTCATCAAACCAGTTCTTGAACTGTTTAAACAAGGTAAAGACGGCTTGCGCATCAGATTCAACACATTGTCAGAAGTATGTTCCGGTGCCACCTTCAGTCTTCCGCTAACATGACGCGTAATCAGTTCAACAGCGTAATCTCTGTTTGTCCGGTTCACCATTTCATCCTTAGCATCATGCAGAACCAAGTCATAACGAACTCCGCTACCGATATAACTTCTCTTGACCCCCTTTATCGCATCTACCTCTCGATAGATTTCCAACAATGCCGAATGATCTGTATTCAGGTTGGGACAAATTTGAGGATGAATACACGAAGGACGTTTACACTTCTTGCAAATGGCTGTATTCTTACCCTTCATACCATACATATTGGCAGAGGGACCACCCAGGTCGGAGAGATTACCTTTAAAGTCGGGCATCTCAACGATTTTCTTCACCTCATTCAAAATGCTTTCTTTGCTGCGATTGACAATGAACTTCCCTTGATGGGCAGAGATTGTACAGAAGGCACACCCACCGAAACAACCACGATGTAGATTGACAGAATGTTTAATCATCTCGTAGGCAGGTATACGTTTCCCTTTATATTTGGGATGGGGATAACGTGTATAGGGCAAATCAAAGGAGCGATCCAGTTCACCGTCTTTCATTGGCGGATAGGGGGGATTTACCACAACATAATGCTCACCGGTTTGTTGCAGGATGCGGCATGCCTCCCATTTATTACTTTCCTCTTCAATATGCTTGAAATTCTCAGCTTGTTGTCTTTTGTTCACCAGACATTGTTCGTAAGAATGGAGTACAATATCTTTATCGGAAACGCCACCGGGAATTTGATCATTAGAAGCGATATAAACTGTTTGAGGCACCTGATGCCTTTCTGTCAGTTCACGCTTGAAAGCCGGAACAGTGACATAACCTGCACCGCTCTCGTCATAATACAAATCTTCACATCCTTTGTCTACCGCTTCCATCAGATGACGCGACAGTTCAATCAAGGGAAGTTCACCCATACCATATACAATCATATCAGCACCGCTGTCACAAAGGATGGACGGGCGGAATGTCTCTTTCCAGTAATCATAATGGGCCAATCGGCGCAAAGAAGCTTCAATGCCTCCCAAGACCACAGGAACATCCGGGTAGAGTTTCTTCAATATCTGTGTATAGACAATCGTAGGGTATTCAGGTCGCAAGTCATGACGACCATCCGGAGAATAAGCATCCTCACTGCGGAGTCTTCTGTTTGCGGTATATTTATTGACCATTGAGTCCATACACCCCGGTGCAACACCAAAAAAGAGACGTGGACGTCCTAATTTCTTAAAATCACGGTAATCACCATGCCAATCAGGTTGTGGAACAATGGCAACACGATATCCCTCACTTTCCAATATTCTTCCTACTACTGCTGCACCGAATGATGGATGATCGACATAAGCATCTGCGCTGAACAGAATAACATCCAACGTATCCCATCCGCGCAATTCAACCTCTTTGCGGGTGGTGGGCAACCAGTCTGTCAAACGCAACTCACTCATATTTATACCTCATCGTTATACAATGTATCATCATCCTTATTGTAGTTTCACCCAATCCGAGTAGAACAACAACAGTTGTTGCAAAGCAAAAGGTTTCATATTATCATGATAGATGACTTCATGACAAAGCGTAACCAAATCAGCGTTATCCTCTTCTTGTTCAATCAGCGCACGGACATTCATTTGTAGTTTATCCAACACTACATCGTCAACATAACCATTGCTATCTACCAATTGATGAAACAATGCATATTTTTTGATGGTTTCCAGATGTGCGTCGGTAAGAAGGATATGACGCGAACCTTTTTCGTTGGCAATAATTTCAAACATAACCATAACTATATCATTTAATTTAACTTACTCAATAAGAATTTAAGGAATGCACCCATCATGCGTTCTCTATCAGACGCATAACGAAGACATTCAAAAGGGAAACCCAGGGTGATTGCTTTATAATCCGAACCGGGGTAAGCTACTGCTGCTGACATTTCACTACCGGAAAACAGCAAGGTAGAGAATGCCGGGACTTCCGGTTCAAGACAATCCACTTGTCTGACCGGATAATGTATATCATTCAATGTGGTATTCAAAGCAAAAGTACTATTCATACCGATGGTTTGTGCTCCATCCGATAAAGTCAAAGGCGCATAAGCCTTAACTTTCAAGGTGTGCAGAAGAAAATCTACAGTTTCAGACGTCCTCTGATCACGTGCAAGATAAGCACCACTCACCAACAACCGACCATGCAAACGCGTATATTCTCTCAAGGCATCACACATGGCTGAAGTCAAAGTGGGGTAGGCACGTGTACTGTAGCCGTCATTTTTTTGTAATCCCAATATCAAATCAACCACATCATATTCGTTCAACAGGACAGCACCACTTTCTACAGCCGAGCGTGAAGCAGAGGCAAAAGAATAGTCTTGAAGTGCAGCAATGGTAGTGCCATGTACTAAACTATGATTAAAATGATTACCGGTCATCATTATCGTTTCAAGTGCATTGTCACTATGTCCCCACAATTCTGTATTTGTATTATTGACATTGAACACCAATTGTTGTCCGCACAAACCTGGCGATGAATAATAAGGGACACCATAATCTATGGAAATATCAAAGCCCTGCGTTGTATCTGTCTGTACCACTTGTGGACCTGCTACACGCTGAAAACCATCTACTATCAATACCTTAGCCTTGGATTTTGATGATATCATGGCACAAAGTTCCTCAGTCGGAAAACTTTCACCACCATCATTGACAGCTGTTACCTTATAAGCGTACATCTTGTCCGGTAAAACCTTATGCACAAAACGATTGTTACGAACAAATGTTCCATTGTCATAACCCTTGTCTCCAACTTTCACATATACCGTATAACCATTGGGCACTGCAGTGGTTTCCAATGGATCAACGACTTCATTCCATTCCAACACGACTTCATTGTTTTTCATATTGAGAGAGGAACGAAAATCGGTTACCGGTAGGGGTTGTACGACATAATCCGCACGATGCTGATAGGCTGAATATTTCAAGATTGCCTTATATATGGCACGCGAAACCGTAAATTTGAACATCGGATCATGCCCTTTTACCATGTCCTTGAAATTCTGATGTGATAGAATCTCCAGTATCATTGCCGGCACCTTCGGTTGTCTGGTCTCACTGTAATTCCTGTCATATATAGCTCTGCGACGCCATTCACCATAAGTCTTTGTCAAATCATTCTCCAACTGCGTCAGCATCACATCACACAAATCTCTTGAAGACAATCGAGACAATCCTGACGGATAAACACCATCCTCATAATCAGTGGTACAGATACCAAGTGAACCGATATAAGTACTATCAAAACGAATACCGGCATCACTATGGAGAGCAAAAGAAAGTTCAATGGGTACATTCAGACCACTGTCACCGGGACAACACATAGAACCTCCTGCCAGATAATTGGTCATATTGGAACGAGTATTGATGTCGTCTGCATAATCATTCGTTCCATCTTTCGGACTATAGATAGAGTCAGGCATTCCATACCATTGGGCAGTATAACGTGCCCCCTCCAAATATCGAGGCATCCCACTGACTACAGCATTCAATGAATCGCCACGAGCAATATTTCCCATCCCGCCACCAAAGCGTACGGCATCGGCAGTTACCGTGCCCTTATGCGTACTGTAATTACTGAGAGAAACAAAATTGTCTTGGGGATTATCCGCATCAAAATCAAATGTTCCGAGATACACCCACGTACCGGCACCCATCTGTTGATTTACTGTATATTCAGTCTTAACGCCACGATGACAAATCGTATACTGTGCATCAGGAATATTGGTAGGAAGTGATGCATAGGAGACATATACGGCATAGTTGCCCGACTGAACAAACGAAGGTGTCCAATAAATCTCAGAAACATCTTTGCGCTTGTTTGTGGCACTTATCTTTCGTGAAGTACCATGAGTAAACGGGTTCTCACCATCACGATACACATCTTTTACCAGTGCAAAACCGCCATCGGACGCCATCCATTCATATTGTTGGTTATATTCACGGTACGAACCGTTCAGTTGTGGGATGTCATTATCAACAATCAGCTCTTGTGTCTGCCAATCACGTTCTCGAGGTGTAAAGACATACGCACCGGCATTCTCAAGCATAGGAATCAAAAAAGGGACAACAAAGGTTTGGGTGAACAAATCTTCTGTGGTGCAATATAAATAAGGACGTTGCCAGGTCCATGCCTCTTTTTCATGTTTATAATAACGTCCATGACTTGCCCACACCGAGAAGTGTCTGTTTGCCAATCCTTTGTTAATGGAATAGGGTAGATGCCGCCTCACCCAAGGGGCACCTTCATACACCTTATCGCCCAATTGTCTGTCGTCTGACTGACGGCGCGCTGACACAGCATTCACCAAATCATCTATCTTATGTTTTTTGGCATAGATAGTAATTTTATATCTTGAGTAGGGTGCAGGCAGGAGTTTTTTTACTTGGCGATAAGTATCTTCTACCAATTCTTTATCGAAAGACTGTCCGGAGAAAAGTTCATTCACATATATGGCCAAAGTCCTATGGGTGGTATTCACCTTGACTTTCTCCACTTTACAACGATCTTTCGGTGTAGTATAAGTCGTTTCATATAGTAGAAAATACTCATTCAGCCGACTAATGATTTGGCGTTCACGCTTCTGTGCAAAAACAGAAATTCCTAGCAAGTAAAAACCTGCCAGGAAAAGTATCGTTCTGTATATTTGAGTATTAAATTTCACCTGTGGCAAACTTCTGAGGATGTCTTCCTTTA
>JAGBUF010000231.1 GCA_017630975.1 Paraprevotella sp.
GAAACTTTACAGCACATAAGACTGAAAGGATTGTTCCCTTGTGGAGAAGGTGCAGGATATGCAGGAGGTATTGTTTCTGCAGCTGTTGATGGCGAACGATGTGCTGAAGCTGCTGCTGCATATTTGCTTGAGAATTAGAAGTTCACGCCAAGTGTCATGAAGAAATTTCCATTGCGAATAAAACCGTCAAAATCATCGTAATGGTAATCGGTGTATTGGTCGCCTGCAATGTTGTACAAACCGGCTTCGTATCCGGTTTCAAAATAGAAGTTCTGATAAGATAATCCGCATCCGGCACGGATGCCGGCATCAAAACGGTTGTAGCGATTGTCACCGAAAGAGGATTGTTTGGTGCGGGAAGTATATAGTTTTGTCTTTCCGCCCACCCCACAAGCAATGTATCCTCCGAAGAACGGTTGTATTGTAAAATCGTCTACATTCGTGGTCCATCGGTACTTTAATACAACCGGAATTTGTAAATATTTCAAGTTGCATTTCCTGAATTCATACTCGTCTGCAGCTTCTATTTCAGCTCCTTTTTCGGTGTATGAAACTCCGGTTTCAAGATAAAAGGGAAGTCCTTTCCCTAACTTGTTTCCATAAATAAAACTCAAATGGAAACGTGGTAGGGGATTTGTTTGCGCCGTGCCTCCGGTTCCTTTGTATCTGATGGTAGGAACATTAAGACCAAAGCGAATACTCATATAGGATGTTCTTTTATAATTATGCCATCTGTCGGTAGCTGTTTTTGGAGATTCTGCTTTTACACAACAAAAACTGACAGATGATAAAATCAAGGCAATAAAAAATCTCTTAGTCATATGAATGAATTGTTGATGATTTATGTGTCAAAAATACAAATTAAATTTATTTTATACGGATTTTTATATAAATAATTGCTATTTTTGCGAAATTAGAAAAGTTATAATAATATAGCCTTTGAGTTGTCCATACGGGTGTTGTGAACTCGGCGCAATAGGCTTATCAAGGAACACAGACATGAAAGTGATGAAATTTGGCGGAACATCCGTAGGTTCCGCGGAAAGTATTTTGAATGTAAAGAAAATAGTTGAGGCTGAACAAGAACCGGTGATTGTGGTTGTTTCTGCATTGGGAGGAATAACGGATCGGTTGATTAAGACGTCTCAATTGGCATTAGCCGGAGATATATCTTATTTGAATGAATTTGAGGAAATGGTTTCCCGCCATTTCAATATGATAGAAGCGGTTATCCCAGAAGGAGAAAACAAAGAGAATCTTTGTCGTATTGTAAGAGCTTTGCTTGATGAGTTGAAAAGTATTTATCATGGAGTTTATCTTATCAGGGATTTGTCTTCCAAAACTTCTGCAGCCATTGTTAGTTATGGAGAAAGAATTTCTTCAAATATTGTTGCGGTACTGATTGATGGAGCAAAATGGTTTGATTCCCGTACTTTTATAAAAACGGAAGTAAAATCGGGACGTAGTCGCTTGGTTTCAGATTTGACCAATGAACTGGTCAAACAGACTTTTGTTGAGTTGCCGAAGGTATCATTGGTGCCTGGTTTTATCTCTACGGATGCAGAGTCGGGCGAAGTGACCAATTTGGGTAGAGGCGGTTCTGACTATACTGCTGCCATTATTGCTGCGGCATTAGATGCTTCTGTATTGGAAATTTGGACTGATGTAGATGGATTCATGACTGCTGATCCTCGAGTGATTTCAACTGCATATACCATCAATGAATTGAGTTACGTGGAAGCTATGGAGCTTTGTAACTTTGGAGCAAAGGTGGTATATCCTCCAACAATTTATCCGGTTTGCGTAAAGAATATTCCTATTTGTATAAAGAATACTTTTAATCCGACTAACAAGGGTACAATCATTAAAAAAGACATTGAGGGTGACCAAAAACCGATTAAGGGTATTTCAAGTATCAACGGAACATCGTTGATTACTGTTTCCGGTTTGTCAATGGTGGGTGTTATCGGTGTGAACCGCCGTATCTTCTCGGCATTGGCAGGCAATGGCATCAGTGTGTTCTTGGTTTCTCAAGCTTCTTCTGAGAACAGTACGTCAATTGGTGTGCGAGATGAGGATGCTGAAGCCGCATGTCATGTTCTGAATACAGAATTTGCCAAGGAGATTGAAACTGGTGCCATGTTTCACATGAAAGCAGAGAGCGGATTGGCTACTGTAGCGATTGTTGGTGAAAACATGAAACATACTCCGGGTATTGCAGGAAAATTGTTTGGAACATTAGGACGTAGCGGTATCAATGTTATCGCATGTGCCCAGGGTGCATCAGAAACAAATATTTCTTTTGTAGTTGATGGGGCGCATCTTCGCAAGACGTTGAATGTTATCCACGATAGTTTCTTCCTATCTGAATATCAGGAATTAAACCTTTTCCTGTGCGGGGTAGGGACGGTGGGCAATAGTTTAATCTCTCAGTTGGCAGGACAAAGGGAAAAGTTAATGAAGGAGCGTGGCTTGAAGTTGAAAGTGGTAGGGATAGCCAGCGGACATAATGCTTTGTTTGACCGAGAGGGAATAGACCTTGAAAATTATCGTGAACAATTGATGGCGGCTGAACCGAGTAATTTGGAACGCTTGCGTAATGAGGTAATCGGAATGAATATCTTCAATTCTGTCTTCGTGGATTGTACTGCAAGTAAAGAGGTGGCAGGTTTGTATCAAGAGTTCTTGGAACATAATATATCTGTAGTGGCAGCGAATAAGGAAGCGGCTTCCGCAGATTACTCAACATACGAAAGGCTCAAATCTACCGCCCGTAAGCGTGGAGTGAAATTCCTTTTTGAGACGAATGTAGGCGCAGGACTTCCTATTATCCGAACGATAAATGACTTATTGAACAGTGGCGATAAAATCCTAAAGATAGAGGCTGTGTTGAGTGGTACGTTGAACTACATTTTCAATAAGATTTCAGCAGATATTCCATTTAGTGAGACGGTTCGGTTGGCTAAGGAAGAGGGGTATAGTGAACCAGATCCCCGTGTGGACTTAAGTGGTAAGGATGTTATCCGCAAATTGGTGATATTGGCACGTGAGGCAGGTTATCAAATAGAACAGTCTGATGTTGAGAAGCATCTGTTTGTGCCGGATTCTTTCTTTACAGGAACATTGGAGGATTTTTGGAAGAATTTATCAAGCTTGGATGAAGATTTCGAAAAACAGCGAAAGAAGTTAGAAACTGAGAACAAGCGTTGGCGATTTGTTTCAAAATACGAAAATGGGAAAGGCGTTGTTGAACTGCGTGAAGTAGATATTGAGCATCCTTTCTATAATTTGGAGGGTTCCAATAACATCATTCTATTAACAACCGAAAGATATAAGGAGTATCCGATGTTGATACAAGGATATGGAGCCGGAGCTGCTGTTACAGCGGCAGGTGTCTTTGCCGACATCATGTGTGTAGCAAACGTGTAGTCAATAGTCATAAGGTAAAGAGATAAGATGAAACATATCATTATATTAGGCGATGGTATGGCTGATTGGAAAGTACCTTCGCTCGGTAATAAGACATTATTGCAATATGCCAATACGCCGAATATGGACCGGTTGGCCAAAATGGGTAGAAGTGGTATTTTGCAAACAGTTCCCGAAGGGTTCCATCCAGGTAGCGAAGTGGCAAATTCTGCTATTTTGGGATATGATCAGAATGAGGTTTATGAGGGGCGTGGTCCTCTCGAAGCGGCAAGTATAGGTGTGGAATTGGATGCAGATGATTTGGCCTTACGATGTAATTTGATTTGTATTGAGGAAGGGAAGATTAAGAATCATTCTTGTGGGCGTTTAGAAACTAAAGATGCTGATGTTCTTATCCATTATTTGCAAGAAAAATTAGGGAATGATAGAATCCATTTTTATACAGGAGTGCAATACCGTCACTTGTTAGTTATAAAGGGGGGTGATAAGCATTTGTTTTGTACACCACCGCACGATGTCCCCGGTGTTGATTTCAAAGCATGTATGATTAAACCAGAAGTTGATACCGCAACAGAGACGGCAGAACTATTGAATCGTTTGATTATAGAGTCGCAAAGTTTGCTGGCAACTCATCCGTTGAATATCAAGCGAGCGGAGGAGGGATGTGATCCTGCAAATAGTATTTGGCCTTGGGGTGGAGGATATCGTCCGGCAATGATACCGCTGACAACCACTTTTCCGCAAATCAGGACAGGAAGGGTGATTACTGCAGTAGATCTGA
>JAGBUF010000232.1 GCA_017630975.1 Paraprevotella sp.
CCCTTGGTAATCATACCGTCCGCACCATTATCCGTTTGACCGTTATAGCTGGACCATGCTTTTCTTGTTTCGCCAGAGAACTGTGGATAAGCCCCTTTGTTGGCAACCAAGAGCCCCAAACCATCGGTCTCGCTACGTGTGATAGATTCCACTCCAACAGAACCACCATGAGTGGCTACACGATAGTAGTTGGTAAGTGGGGCTACCAAATCGTTGTGGTAATTAAAATCTTCAGAAAGACCCACAATTTCCCAATTCTCAGTTTGCAAAGCTTCTCCCATACTGGTTGCTCCTGATGCACCTCCTGCACCAGCATTGGTTGTAATGTTAACACCTAAGAAGTTGACCGTTTCAGGCAAGCCATCTACGTTGTAGGCTACTACATTGAACGTGTAGCTTCTTTGTGCCCTAACACCTAAAACACTCATGAACACCATGAGCCCTAAAAGTAATACTTTCTTCATAATTAAATTATTTTATTTTGTCATTTTTTTCTATACATACCACGCAAACACTTATAAATAAATAGATATGCGAGTGCAAAGTTACAAATTTTTACAATATTCCACAAACTATTTTCTTTACATATTAATCTTTATTTAACATGCTTGCAGATTCTTTTTATAGAAATTGCTCTCTTGCAAAGTGAGCGATTATAAAAGATTTAGCCCCGCCATCTAAATCTCTTCATAAGCGCTTTAAACTTGCATTTTAAACAATATATTAAACTTTTACAACTCAAAAGTTTAAAACAAGCCTTATAATGTGTTGTGTTTTAGTTATTTTGCTTACCTTTGCAAAATAATATGCTCACTTTGCAAGTGAGAGATAAAAAGTACCATTTTGACAACAACAAATATTCAATAAAAATCAATTTAATTTATCATTTATGAAAAAACACTTACTCTTTTTGCTCATGACTTTCATGAGTATCATGGGTGTACAGGCACAAGCATCCTACACCTTCAAGGCAGTAGCGTTGAACGTTGACGGTCTGCCGGAAAAAATATCGGGAATCACTATCAACAGTGGTGCACCTGCTGCTGCAGGAGCTACTACTATTTGTAACTATTTAGCGAATAGCAGTTGGGATATTGTAGGTTTCTCTGAAGACTTCAATTACCACTCCTACTTAACCGCTGCTCCGGCATCTAACTTTTATAAATTCGGAACACACCGAGGAACTGTTAGCGGGATCTCCAATAACACGGATGGTTTAGGATTGGCTGTAGCCAACTGGTACAGTTTCTCAAATGAATCATGGACCAGTTGGAATGTAAGTGATGGCGATTTAATGGGTAATATCACCGAAGACAATGGTGCAGACGAATTGATTGATAAGGGCTATCGTTTCTACACTGTAACATTAGGAACCGGGGCTCTCATAGACGTTTATGTGCTCCACATGGACGCAGCAAGTCGTCAAGCAGATATTAATGCTCGCGAAAAACAACTAACACAGTTGGCCACAGCCATCAAAACCAACACCGGCAACAACAAACGTCCTGCCATTGTATTGGGTGATACCAACTGCCGTTACACACGCGAAAACCTGAAATCTTTGTTCATTGACGTGATCAATGCCGACAGTCGTTTCACCGTTAATGACCCATGGGTGGACTTCATGTGGAATGGAGTATATCCAACATACGGAAGCGAATCCATGATGACTCATGCTTATGGAACTCAAAAAGGCGAAGTGGTAGACAAGGTGTTCTACATCAACACCACAGAAAGTGACTTGACTTTGAAAGCCAACAGTTATTTACATGACACCGGATTGACTGTTTCTGACCACTACCCCGTTGTGGTTTCATTCACATTGACCGACCCGGATGGTGCTACCGTAAACAACACTTTGGAAGGTCCTGCCGGTGAGGTGGTTGAGGTGTGGAATGATCAAGCATCTACTGCGCCAACACAGAACATTACAGGCAAGCAATATTATTTACGCAACGTATCCTCAGGACTTTTCTTCAAAGCCGGGAATAACTGGGGAGCACACTTTGGTGAAGGTCAGGATGGTTTACCAGTAGAAATGACATTGGTTTCCGGCAATACTTATAAACTCGCAACCCCGACATTAGGTAGATTTGTCGGTAATAATGGATATAACGACAATGGTGATACCAATATGGGAAATTGGGTTGTAGAGGAAGTCAAAAGTAGCAGTAACAAGGGGAATAACAAAACCAAATACATTTTTACAGGTACTGCTGACTTTTTCAACGGAAAGACCATTGCATCAAATGGGAATGGAGCATATGTTGATGCTGCAACAAAAAATGTAAAAGACACCAAGCAACAATGGGAGTTGATGACATACGATGAAATGATTGCTACCATCAACGAAGAAATGTCTGCAACAATTAGCGGAGCATACTATAACGCATCCGGTTTGATAAAACAACCGATGTGTAATTTAGGGCTTGACAATCGTCATCAAAATTGGAGTTTTATACCTGCCATCGGTGGTGCCGGAGGAGAAAATAACGCTTCATGTGTTTGGGAGATATTTCGCGATAACGCATCTCATGATTTTGATTTCAACCAAACATTGTCAGGACTTCCGAATGGAACATATACATTGACAGTGCAAGCCTTCTTTAGAGACGGTGATGCAAATACCTCAAGCAAAAAAGCAGAACCTGTTTTATATGCCGGTACCAAATCAACTCCTATTTGTTCTATTTTGGATGGTGCATTAGCTTCCCAGCCTTCATGGCAATGGGGACATCAGAATGCTGCAGGTTGGATTCCTAATGATATGTGGCAAGCCGGTCAATGGTTCAGAGCCGGACATTATACAGTAACATTGGCAAACATTACTGTTACTGATGGTACATTGAAAATCGGTATCAAGAACACATCCACAGCAACGTCAATGGCTTGGTGTTGTTTTGATAATTTCCAATTGTTATTGCATGGAACAAATGCCGGTGACTTGAAAGCTACTGAGTTATACAGAAGCATCAAAGCTGCCGTGGACGAAGCCAATGCATTGATTGCAGCACAACCTGCATCAGTACAAAGTGGTTACGACATTTCTGCCGTGAAATACCGTTATAACAACAACCTTGTATCAGCAGATGGCGCATGGGAGTTGGCACAAATCGACAATGCCATTCGCACCGCAGCGAAATCACAAAGCACTATCGGTTCAGATATGAGCCTTGCCATTGTCAACAACAGTTTCGAAACTGGTACATTAGATGGATGGACAGTGGACAGAGCCAACGATACAAATGTATTCCCGAACTCAAATGACACATACGCCACAAGCGGAGTAGACGGCAATTTCTTGTTTAACACATGGGCGCCCGAAGAAAATTGTCCTCCATTAAAACAAAGCATTTCAGGGTTGCCAAATGGTTACTATCAGTTGAAGGCATTGGTTTCCTCTGTTGCAGACAAAACAATCTTCTTGATTGGAAATAAGCAATATGCAGGAAAACAAACCTTAGATGGTGATAAAGTGTTCGTTGAACACGAAGTCAACTTCCTCGTTGAGGATGGTACAGCAAACATTGCAACAGTAGCATCATACGGAGGCACATTCAATTACAAAAAAGGTTCATATTTCAAGTCCGACAACTACCGCTTGATTTATCAAGGAACATTAGGACAAGGTCGTTATGAGATTGCTCTCGCAGAAGCGAAGAAACAAGCTGAGACATTGGAAGATGCC
>JAGBUF010000233.1 GCA_017630975.1 Paraprevotella sp.
GTGTAGAAACACTAATGAATCTATTAAAAGTCTAAAAGGTCCTAAAAACTTTCTTGTATTTGAAAAAAACTTACTAATATTGTACTCGTGAAATTTCAATAGAATACAAACATTAAAAAACAGAACAATGAAAAAGTATATTTGTACAGTATGTCAATGGGTTTATAATCCCGAAGTAGGCGATCCAGATTCAGGCATTGCTCCAGGCACTGCTTTTGAAGATATTCCGGAAGATTGGGTTTGTCCGTTATGCGGTGTAGGAAAGGATGACTTTGAACCATACGAGGAATAATAGAATACTAAACAAAAAAAAGAATGTCACTTTGTTAGCAAGGTGACATTCTTTTTTTGGGGTGTGATAAGTCCTATTTTGTCAGGTTCATTTCTTGAATGAGTCGTTCAGCCTTACCCCAACGGTCAATGATGTAAAGGACATAACGAATGTCTACACCTATACAACGTGTGAGATCTTGAGTGAAACTGATATCGCTACTCATGGCATCCCAGTTACCATCAAATGCCAAACCGATGAGCTCGCCCTTACCATTGAACATTGGACTACCGGAATTACCTCCGGTAATATCATTGTTGGTCAGGAAGCAAAGTTGCATTTCTCCACTTTCTGCATCCTTGTATGGTCCAAAATCTCCTTTCTCAAACATTGCTTTGACTTCTGGTTCTACCCAATATTCATCGATCTTGTCGCATTGTGCGATTTTAGCGAGAATGCTTGGCATGGTCGTGTAATAGTCTTGATGACCCTCTGCACTGGTGTAATCGTTGACATAACCATAGCTAAGGCGCATGGTGAAGTTGGCATCAGAATAATGTGGGCGATCCATTTCCATCTCTAAAATGGCTTGGCAAAGTTTACGTTCGTTTTCTTCAATAGTAAGATTGGCATCCTTGATTTCTCCTCTCAATTTTTTACCCAAATCAATCACGCTGTTCAAACAAACCATAGCCATATCGTTCTTGATTTGTTCTTCAGTATAAGAACTGTCAATACAGGACGGTTGATTCAAGAAAGAGTTGCAGAAAATGGCATTCACATACGCAGTATAGTCGTTGTTGTAGTCTTTCTTGATGGTTTCATAGAAACTGGGGAGATATTCCGGTTTAACTTGTTGGATGTAATTTTCCATCAAAGCAATCATGGTTTCTCTATCCACCTGTTCGTCACGATCCTTATATTGCGTGCGGATGCGGTTTTTCCATGTCTCTTTTGCTTCGTCGCCCTCTACTCTTTGTAGATAATTGTAATAGCTTGCAATGCGGAACATATCCGGTCCACCGGGGAATGACTCTTGCAAGAATTGCAATGCGTGGTTGATCTCCTTGCGTGTTTCATAAGCTTGTTTTAGACTTTCTACTACATTGCCGAAACGAGATTCTGTATCTTTTTTCTTTTTAGCCCATTCAAATATTTCAGCTTCTTTCTGTTGCTTTTGTTCTACCACTTTCAATTCTTTCAGCGCCTTGTTCATACCGATGCTGTTCTTCCAGTAGTTTGAACTTTGAGCATATTTGGCAGCATACTTCAAACGGATAGTAGCATCGCTGTTCATCCATTTCTTCCATACATTTTGTTTCACACCTCTTACATTGATACGGGCTGCGTTATCACATTCCATACGCTCGATAATACCGAATGAGGAGAGATAACGGTTTGTGCTACCGGGGTAACCGATGGTCATACAGTAGTCGCCTTTGTCAAATCCATCCAGGGATATTTTTGCATAGCGTTTGGCTTGCATTGGGCGGTTGGTAGCGCTGTATTCTGCCGGCTCATTGTTCTCATTGGTGTAGATACGGAATACACTGAAATCGCATGTTTGACGTGGCCACATCCAGTTGTCTGTCTCACCACCGAATTTACCTAAACTTTGAGGGGGTGCGAATACCAAACGGATATCATCATATTGTTTGTACATATTGATGTAGAACTCATTCCCGGTATAATAGCTTTCTACTTCGCAGATAAGATTTGGATATTTCTTGCTGTATTGATGTTCTATTACATTGCAAATAGAATCAATGGCGAAAGAGCGGAATGTTTCCTTTTCAGACGCCGTCATATTCTCGGATTGATTCTTGTAGGCTTTCTTTAAAGCTTTCATTACATCTTTTGTGATATCGTCTGTACGTTGCAACAAACGGATGTAAAGACCTTTGGCAGGAAGCTCATCTGCTAATGTGTGGGCAACAAAGCCATTCTTAAGAATGTCATTTTCAGGTGTAGCTAATGCCTGTATATTACCGAAACCACAATGATGGTTCGTAAATACCAGTCCGTCTGGTGATACAATGACTCCGGAACAGAAACCGCCGAATTCAACAACGGCGTCTTTCAACGATGTACCTTTGGGGTTGTATAAATCTTTCTTACTCAGTTCCAATCCCAATCCTTTCATGATTTTCATGCTTTTGGGAGAAACGTGGCTGAGCATCCACATTCCTTCGTCGGCTTTGATGTTGCTCAAGCAGCACATGACAGCCAATAACATTAATAGTTGTTTCTTCATTATCATATATTTTTAATTATTATTGTAAATTTCCGTAATGACTTTTATTTTCTGGCTTTTGAATTTTGCATTTAACCAACCCAGTAGTTTTTCGCTATCCTTTTCGGACAGTTGGTCATTTAATGTCAGAAGGACCAACAATAAAGTGTCTTGTTGGGCACTATCTGCTGTGGCATAAGATATGGATTGTGACATGCTCACGCGGTTCACTTCCGGAAACAAGGGTTGAATCTCTGCGCTGATTTGTCTTGCCTGTTGTTCAGTGAACCGATAAGGGGTAAGTTCTTTTTCCAATAGAGCTACCTTTTGTTGCTCGTTGGCCAATAATTGGGCATTCTTGTCGGCTTGTTTTGACATGGGGTCAATTAACATCGTTTTCAATTCGCTTGCTGTCAGGTTTTTAGTACCCTGTACGATGCTGAGTTCTACGTTTTCTAATCCATATCGTTCCAATCGGTTTCGTATTCTGCCGATTTCTTCTTCTGGAATCTCTTCTCCAATCGTGATGACCCTGACAGACTGTTGGTTGTAATCAATTTCTTTTGAAATGATTTGTGTTCTGTCGGATGCGATATTGTGATTAATGAAACTATTGACTTTAGTGGTGTAGATGTTTTCTTTTACCAAGGTATAAGTTAGATAAGTAGCAGGAATCATGGTAAGCACAGCGATGGAGATGATAATCTGTTTGACATGTTTTTCCCGTTGCTTGTCAACGAATACTTTCTTCTTGAAATTCATGATATTGACACCGATAAAAGTGGCACAACTGATAAAGAAAGAATTGATGATATAAAGGTAGAATGCTCCTGCGGCATACAGCCAGTTACCGGTAGCGATACCGAAACCGGTGGTACAAAGGGGAGGCATCAGTGCCGTGGCAATGGCCACTCCGGGGATGACGTTTCCTCCACGCTGTCCCGAGCTGCATAAAGCGACAATACCTGCCAGTCCACCAAAAAGAGCAATCAGGACATCATAAATGGTGGGCGAGGTACGAGCCAGCAGTTCTGATTGTGCTTCCGCAATGGGAGTAATGGAAAAGTAGAATGTAGCGGTAAGCACACTGAAGATGGATGCAATAGTAAAACTTTTGAAGGCTCTCTTTAACATCTCAAAATCATTGATACCTACGCCAAGTCCCATTCCTACAATCGGACCCATCAATGGGGAGATAAGCATGGCACCGATAATCACTGCAGCAGAATTAGTGTTCAATCCTAATGAGGCCACAAAAATGGCAAAAATAAGAACCCATAAGTTTGCTCCTTTGAAATCAATACCGGCTCTGATTCTTTCAATGGTTTCTTCTTCAGGAGCTTTATCCGACTTCAAACTGAGCAAGTTTCGTAGTAGGAGTTTTAAGTGGGTTTGCAGATGATTCTTTTTTCCTGTATTTTCCATATGCTTATTAGTGGTGTTTTCTGAAATATTTACCGATAACAGGTAGACTTTGCAGGGGCAAGTCATGGTATATGATATGTCCGACAAACATGACAATCAAGATGGTGTTAATAGCAAGACGTAACCATATAGGCCAATTCATCGGAACTTGTTCCATAATAAAATAAAAAAGGAGGGCAATGGTCA
>JAGBUF010000234.1 GCA_017630975.1 Paraprevotella sp.
CAACTCTTGATGTATTCAATTAATTCTTCCTGCATGTTTTTCTTTTGCAACAGGCTGCAGTAGAACTCTGCGAAATGAGTGGTTTGATTGGTGTAGAAAGGGTATACCATTTGTACATAACGATAAGCTTCATCTATTTGTCCCAATGCTGCTAATATTCTGGCATGAGCAAACAATGCCATATTGTATTTTTGCAATTTCACACTTTCCCATTCTGACGGAGAGTAGAGTTTTTGAGCATTCGTCAGTTGTGGACGTGTCATCATTTCGTTGATGATGAGAGTAGAGTATGGTAATAATTTTTCAGGAGTTACTTGTCCGTTGTTGAAGCAGACTTCAACAACATGCCAATGGGTAGTAATCAGTTCATCGTATGGTATATCGTGGATGTACTTTTTGAGGTTGCTATAATCGTCAGCTCTCATAATACGATCGTAGATGACCGAACGGAATATTTTACTGTAGAACAAAGCGGTGTTTTGTGAGTGGGCATTCAAGAACTTCTTTGTAGGGAAACGTTTCATAAATTTCTTGAAGTCCTTTTGTGCTTGGTCCTGCTCCTTTACGAAGAGTTGGGAGATGCGCCAAACTTCCTTGTCACGACTCAATATACCATCGGGATATTCCGCTTTTTCTTTTTGCTCTATGCGAGCCGCAAGTTCTTTGTCGCTGAGTGTGAATTTGGCTACTTCATAGATGTCCACCCAGTCTTGGTTGGATAGTTTCAACTTATCATCAGCCAGGAACTGTTCAATGTTTTGTCGGAGGATATCGTTTTTCTGTCCTCTCTTGTATCTGTTCAAAGCTTTCACCAACAATCCGAAAGTGTGAGGCAGTTGGCTGTTGAAACGTTGAAATTCGTTGTTGAACCACATCATTACAACATCGCCGGCAATAGGTGTTGCTGCAGAATCTGCCAACAATCCGGGAATGGACTTGGATTCGTCACTGCGCAACAAAGCCCAACCGATGTTAGCGGTAGGTTTGTTGTTCTTATTCTTGTCAAGGATGAACGAGGTATATGTGGAGGGCCAACCATAGTCCGTCTTGTCGCCTGAATAGAATTTACAGGTCAGTAAAGAGGCTTCTTTAGGAGCATTGAACGTTCCTATCCATTTGCCTTCCTTTTGTGTGAGAGGTAAATCAAATGCTTCCCAATGGAAATCGGGCATCCAATAGTAGATGACGCACTTGATGTTGGTTTCATTCTCTAATATGGTTCCTACGGGGTTGTAAATGACTTGGTTGGTCTTTGTTCCTTCAATGATAGATTGGGGAGCGAATTGAACACCGCCTTTTTCTTCGTTGGCGCTGATATTGCCAAAAGCAGTGAACAACAATATCAGCAAGGTTGTTAATTTTTTCATTGTATAATGTATCT
The DNA here is from genome assembly GCA_017630975.1 of Paraprevotella sp. GTDB lineage: Bacteria > Bacteroidota > Bacteroidia > Bacteroidales > Bacteroidaceae > Paraprevotella. The sequence continues at coordinate 1,382 of JAGBUF010000234.1, forward strand.
TTTATGTTTTATATTAATCTCCTCTTCCTTGTGGCTTGACACAGATGTCAACAATACGCTCCATGCCTTCAAACACATTGAGTGGTTCTTTCAAATTGCCGGAAGCTGCGGTCCTATTGTTCAAACGGCAAGTCGTGCGGTTGAGGGCAAACTCATAGATTTTTCCCTCTTCGCCGTTCCAGGTAGCAACGTAAAGAAGTGTACCACTGACATTAGTAAGGTTCTCTGTATATGTTTCAATATTGTAAATCTTCATGGCTGTGATTTCCTCGCCATCAGGAAAATCGTCATTGATGCGTGTCGCCTTTTTGGCACTGAAATCGTAGGTATACATGTTACGGTTGGAGGCATAGATGAGCGTATTTGCATAGCGACCTAAATCAAATAATTGGGCTTGGTTACCTTCGGTGGCAGCGGATAAATCATACTTCGCCATCGGGATGTTGTACACCTGGTCGTTGACCAATGTATTACCGTCGGCGTCCGTAATGGTGTTGGCAATATTGAATCGCATACGAAGAATGTCTCGTTGTGTATCATTGCCTACGATAGCAAAACCTTGTCCCTGATTTCCTTTACCCATATAAATCAAGTCTTTACCGATATTATTAACGTCGAATTTAGCCTTAGCGCTGGTAGTTTGTTCGTTGAATGCGAATAGGGGCGGTTCAACATTGACACCGTCCGATACTTTTACGAAACGTTGGCCTATCTCATCAAATAATATAGCGGAATATCCGGTTTGTGATGGGAACATATCCGGTTGATAAATCCACTTAGAGAAACTCATTTCTTCCGGTAGACTATTGTTGCCCTTCAGTGTGCGGGAGAATTGATAACCATGTGAATATGATGTCTGTTGATTAAGACAATGCACATCGTTTCCATTGATCATAAAGGTGTAGTTGCTTCCGTATCGTATGATGTTTTTTACGTCAATTTTTTCCGGTACAACCTGGAACATTTGTTGGTTACTGTATAGACAGGTGAAATCAGTCGCATCTATTCGTGCTACTTCTTTATCTGTCCA
>JAGBUF010000235.1 GCA_017630975.1 Paraprevotella sp.
CTATACGACGAATATCAGGAAACCGACGCACAAATGGAACAGATTCTGCATCCACGGGCATTAGACGATGCCGGCGCCATGTGTTGTGCCATGATGAAAGCCGGCATTGCCGACCCTACTCTGCAATTGGATGAAATCATAGAGAATTATTTCCGTTTTATTGAACATGGACAATACAGACTGCCCGATGGCACTTTTGCACGCCACCGTCCGCAGTATAATACCATCTGGCTGGACGATATGTTCATGGGGATTCCGTCTGTAGCCTATCGTGGCTTGTATAAGCCTCAACAATCACAACATTATTTTGACGAGGCAGCAAAAATCAGCAGACAATTCATGCAACGGATGTTCGTTCCGGAAAAGAACTTGTACCGACATGGTTATGTGGAAGGACTCGCGCAACAGCCCACATACCATTGGGCAAGAGCTAATGGATGGGCCATCCTTACCAATTGTCAGGTACTGGACGTTTTGCCGGAAAACCATCCACAACGCCCATACTTGCTGGAACAACTGCGTGCTCATATAAAGGGACTGGCAAGTTATCAAAGTTCAGAAGGGTTCTGGCATCAGTTGGTATACCGCAATGACTCTTACTTGGAAACCTCCGCTACTGCCATCTATGTGTATTGTATTGCACATGCCATCAACAAGGGATGGATTGACGCCATCACTTACGGACCTGTAGCACAATTGGGGTGGCACGCTGTCAGCACTAAGATTCTTGAAGGTGGACAAGTGGATGGCACATGCGTAGGCACCGGTATGGCATTCGATCCTGCATTCTACTATTATCGTCCCGCCAACTATCAAGCAGCTCATGGCTATGGCCCGGTCATCTGGGCTGGAGCTGAAATGATACGTTTGCTCCAACAATGGTATCCGAGGACCAACGACAGCGGTCTGCATTATTATGATGTTGAACAAACCAATCCTTCACCATTGTTCTATCTAACCGAGGATGGTAAAGGCGAAGCTGTAAAATAAGTTCTATGAAAAAGATTATCTGCGCCGTTTTTCTCATCGGTTTAGCTGTCTGCATGAGCACCTGCTCTTATGACACACCGATGGAACTAGATATTCAGGTGAGCAATCCAAGCAATAAAGCGCGTATCGCTCAAACTGTCGTAATAAACCTCAAAGAATGCCTACCGAGAACCGACTTGCGAGGACTCACCGCAACCATGAGTTACGGTGAGAAGGACGTCATTGTACAAATCGACGACTTGGACCATGATGGTTCAGGAGACGAACTAACTTTTACAACCGATTTAGTCCCTCATGAACAGAAAAAATTCCACATTGATTTCTCATACGAAAAAGCAACGGAAACACCAACCTCAAAGGTAAACGCTTACATCAAACTGAACGACATCAAAGGACAGCATCCCAAGGTGCAGAGCATTACCTATCCGGGCAACGCCAACCTATTGGACATGTACAACAGTATCTATGGACATGGCGCGGTGTTTGAAAACGAATACATGGCTTATCGCATTTATATGGACAACCGCCAAAGCATAGACATCTATGGTAAGACGACACCTCAACTTGAAATGGAGACCACCGGTTTCTATACCACAGAAGAGCAAATGAATGAAGGCTATGGCTGTGATATTCTATGGGCAGGAAAATCGGTAGGTGCCGGTTCTTTCCGTGGTATATACAACGACGAACCTTGCTACATAGACTCTGTCAATGAGCGAAAACAATCAATCATCGCCTCCGGTCCTATACGCACCATCGTAGAAGTAGCCGACAACGGATGGCTCTACAACGGAAGAAAAGTGAACATGACACAACGTTACTCTCTATATGCAGGACGACGCGAGATAATGGTTGAAGTCATCATTGATGGCGCACCGGAAGGTGAACAATTCTACACCGGAATACAAAAACTGGAGAATAACAATAGCGGATTTATCTTAGACGAGATATTGACCGGCAATTTATGCGGCAGTTGGGGTAGCAACATCCCTGATAAAAGCAAGCCACACCTCTCAGAAAACGTAGGTTTGGGATTATACGTAAACCCTGAAAATTGCGTGTCAATGCATGAAGACTCCCTCAATTATCTTGTCCGATTGCGTACTGACAACAAAAACTGCATCAGGTATTTCGTTGCTACCTGTGCCGGCCGTGAGACGAATGGTTTCAAAAATGCCGAACAATGGTTCAACTACCTCACAGAATGGCAAGAAGAGATGGCCCAACCATGTATAGTTGAATTGCTCCACTAATATGAAACAAGAACACCCCTTTACTCAGTTCAAATTCTGCCCGAAATGCGGTTCGGCAAGATTCATAGAACACAACGAAAAATCCAAAGCCTGCGAGAATTGTGGTTTTGTCTATTACTTCAACCCTAGTGCTTCAACAGTGGCAGTAATACGCAACCATAGGAATGAACTGCTGGTATGTCGCAGAGCGAAAGAGCCTGCCAAAGGAACACTTGACCTTCCCGGTGGTTTCTCCGATTGTTTTGAAACGAGCGAAGATAGTGTGATACGAGAGGTTACAGAAGAAACCGGACTAAAAGTAAAAAGTACACAGTATTTGTTCTCATTACCCAACCAATACCTCTATTCCGATTTTTTGGTACACACTGTTGACATGTTCTTCCTCTGCAACGTGGAGGATAATGAGACACTTACTCCCATGGATGATGTAGCAGAGCTCATGTGGTTGCCACTACATAAACTGCGACCCGAAGAATTCGGGCTGGCATCTATCCGCGAAGGCATCAGGAAACTGCTTGCCAAAGGTTTCTAAGGCAGACAAAACCACTATTTATTGACACCTGCATCGAAAAAATACTATATAATAAGGTGTAGTATCTCTTTTTTTCCTACTTTTGCTGCGAATTTTAAAAAAGGTAGAAGAGCATGCAGAAAAATTTAGTCATCGTGGAGTCTCCTGCCAAGGCGAAAACCATTGAGAAGTTTTTAGGCGAAGATTATAAGGTATTGTCAAGCTACGGACACATCCGCGACTTGAAGAAGAAAGAATTCAGCATAGATACCGGAACATTCGTACCACAATACGAAATACCCACCGAGAAAGCAAAACTCGTACATGAACTGAAGTCGCAAGCACAAAAGGCAGAAACTATATGGCTGGCATCCGATGAGGACCGCGAAGGAGAAGCTATCTCATGGCATTTGTATGAAGTATTGGGACTCAAACCGGAGAATACCAAACGTATCGTATTCCATGAAATCACCAAGAGCGCCATACTTGACGCCATTCAGAATCCAAGAGGAATTGACCTCAATCTGGTGAATGCACAACAGGCACGACGCGTGCTCGACCGTATCGTAGGTTTTAAATTGTCGCCCGTACTTTGGAAAAAAGTAAAACCGGCATTGTCTGCAGGACGTGTACAAAGCGTAGCTGTACGACTCGTTGTTGAGCGTGAACGCGAAATCCAACAATTCCAAAGTGAGGAGAGCTACCGCATCGTCGGTATTTTCCAACTCCCCGACCATAAGGGCAACGCTAACATCAAAGCCGAACTGAACGAACGTTTCAGCACCATTGAAGAAGCCACACAATTCTTGGAATCCTGTAAAGAAGCTACGTTTACAGTGGAGGATATCAACACCAAGCCACAGAAGCGTACTCCTGCCGCACCTTTTACCACTTCTACCCTTCAACAGGAAGCGGCACACAAACTGGGATTCACAGTAGCACAAACCATGATGGTGGCACAACGACTATACGAGTCGGGACGCATCACATACATGCGTACAGACTCTGTCAATCTATCTTCTTTATGTGTCAATGCCTGCACCAGTGTGATCAAAGAGAATATGGGTGAGAAATACGTCAAAAGCCGTCATTTCCACACTAAGACAAAAGGCGCACAAGAGGCTCATGAAGCCATCCGCCCCACATATATGAACCAGAGTGAGATTGAAGGCACTTCACAAGAACGTCGTCTTTACGATTTGATATGGAAGCGTACCATTGCATCTCAAATGGCTGATGCTGTTATTGAGAAGACAACCGCTACCATCCATATTGAAAACCATGATGCAAAATTCATTGCCACAGGAGAGGTTATCAAATTTGATGGTTTCTTGAAGGTGTACCGCGAAACTATTGAGGAAGAAACAGAAGGTGAGAATGAAAGTGGACTTTTACCTCCTTTGAGCATCGGACAATCATTGAAACGTTCAAAGATTCAGGCCATGCAAAGATTCAGCCAACGCCCCCTGCGTTATAACGAAGCCAGTCTGGTAAAGAAAATGGAGGAACTGGGTATCGGTCGTCCGTCCACCTATGCTCCGACCATCAGTACCATTCAGCAACGTGAATATGTGGTCAAAGGCGACAAAGCCGGTGATACGAAGGAACTGATTACCCTCACCCTCAAAGGCAACAATATTACCTCACAAACAAAATCCACTAATATCGGAGTAGAAAAAGGAAAGTTGCTACCCACCGATACCGGTATCGTTGTCAATGACTTCCTGTTGCAATTCTTCCCCGAAATCATGGACTATAATTTCACCGCAGAAATCGAGAAGAAATTTGACCGTATCGCAGAAGGAAAAAGCGAATGGACCAAATTGATGAAGACTTTCTATGGCGAGTTTGAACCGTTGGTTGAAAAAACACTGACAGTTAAATCCGAAAGAAAGGTAGGAGAAAGAGAACTCGGTATTGACCCACAAAGCGGCAAACCTGTGTTTGTAAAGATAGGCAGATTCGGGCCGGTAGTACAGATTGGTACTGCTGAAGATGAAGAGAAACCCAGATTCGCCCAAATGAAAAACGGTCAGAGTATTGAGAGTATCACATTGGACGAAGCGCTTGAATTGTTCAAACTTCCACGTAATTTGGGTATGTTTGAAGAAAGTAATGTCACCATCGGAACCGGTAAATTCGGTCCCTATATTCTGCACAACAAAAAATACATCTCTCTGCCTAAACAATTTGACCCGATGACCATCTCACTGGAAGAGGCAGTCGGTCTCATCAACGAAAAGAAACAGGCGGAAGCAGAACGTCATATCAAATCATTTGATGAGGAACCTGATTTGGAGGTTCTAAACGGAAGATATGGAGCATATCTTGCATATAAAGGGGAAAACTTCAAACTTCCCAAGGCATTGGTAGAGAAAGCGAAGGAATTAACCCTAGAGGAATGTATGAACGTCATTCAATCGCAAAGCGGAAAGGAGAAAACCACCTCACGCAAAAAAGTTTATTCCAAAAAGAAATGAACCGCATCATCCTCATAGGATATATGGGCGCCGGAAAGACAACTGTCGGAAAGGCGTTGGCTCAAGAATTAGGGTTGTCTTTCTACGACCTGGACTGGTACATTGAAGAACGTTTCAGGAAAACCGTTCCTCATTTGTTCGCTGAAAAGGGTGAGGAGGGATTCAGAGAGATAGAGCAACGGATGTTACATGAAGTTGCAGAATTTGAAGATGTCGTCATCTCGGCGGGTGGTGGTACACCTTGCTTCTTTGACAACATAGACTACATGAACCAACAAGCGAAGACCATCTATCTGAAAGCATGTCCGGACGTGCTGTTCCAGCACCTTAAAATGGGGAAAACAGAACGTCCATTGTTAAAGGGGAAAAGTGAAGAGGAAGTCAAACTATTCATACAGGAATCATTAAATAAAAGAGAGCCTTTCTACCAAAAGGCACAATATACACTGAACGTGGATTTATTAGAGAGTTATGAAAAAATAAAGGACTCTGTCCGATTGATTCGTGAACTTTTAAACATTTAAGACCAATGAGAAGATGGCGTATTGAGGACTCGGAGGAGCTATACAACATTAACGGTTGGGGAGCTTCATACTTCAGTATCAATGAAGAGGGTAATGTTGCCGTTACCCCCAAGAAAAACGGTGTTTCCATAGACCTTAAACAACTGCTGGACGAGTTGCAACTCCGTGATGTTGCAGCCCCTGTTCTAATTCGTTTCCCGGATATTCTCGACAATCGAATTGAAAAGATTTCCGGTTGCTTTAAAATAGCATCGGAAGAGTACCATTATAAAGGCGAGAATTTCATCGTCTACCCCATCAAGGTGAACCAGATGCGACCGGTGGTAGAAGAAATTATGAGCCATGGCAAGAAGTACAATATCGGACTTGAGGCTGGTTCAAAACCGGAGCTTCATGCAGTGATTGCCATGAATGCGGACAGTGACTCATTGATTATCTGTAATGGATACAAGGACGACAGCTATATTGAACTGGCTTTGCTGGCACAGAAAATGGGTCGACGTATTTTCCTTGTCGTTGAGAAACTCAACGAGCTGAAGCGCATTGCCAAAATCGGAAAGCGACTTGGCGTGCGCCCTAATATCGGTATCAGAATCAAACTGGCATCGGAAGGTAGTGGAAAGTGGGAAGAGAGTGGTGGCGACGCCAGCAAATTCGGTCTCACCTCTAGCGAGTTATTGGAAGCTCTTGACTACTTGGAAAAGTTTGATATTAAAGACTGTCTCAAACTGATTCACTTCCATATCGGTAGTCAAATCACTAAAATCCGCCACATCAAAACGGCCTTGCGCGAAGCATCACAATTCTACGTACAACTGCGTAAACTTGGATATGAGGTGGAATTTACGGATATCGGTGGTGGACTTGGTGTGGATTATGATGGTACACGTTCGTCTAGTAGCGAGAGTAGTGTAAACTATTCCATCCAAGAATACGTGAACGACGCCATCTTTACTTTCGTAGATGCTGCCGACAAAAACAACATACCACATCCCAATATCATCACGGAGAGTGGACGTTCTGTTTCGGCACACCATGCTATCTTTATCACTGAGGTATTGGAAACAGCGGCACTTCCTCAAATGGACGAGGATTGGGAAGTGGGGGCAAACGACCATGACCTGGTAAAAGAACTTTATAAAATCTGGTGTGAATTGGATCAACGCACCATGCTTGAAGCACTGCACGATGCACAACAAATCCGTGAAGAGGCATTGGAACTGTTCAGTCATGGTATCGTAGACCTCAAAACCCGAGCACAGATTGAAAGTATGTTCTGGAGTGTCACACGCGAAATCCTCGCCCTGGCGAAAAATATGAAACACATTCCTGATGATTTCAGGAAACTGCCCAAACTATTGGCAGACAAATACTTCTGTAACTTCTCGTTATTCCAAAGTCTTCCGGACAGTTGGGGTATTGATCAGTTCTTCCCCATCATGCCGATTCATCGACTCGACGAACGTCCTGACCGTAGCTGTACCATCCAGGATATGACCTGTGACAGTGACGGAAAAATCACGGATTTTATCCACTACAATAGTAAAGCTGACTCTTTGCGGGTACATAAGATGAAATCAAATGAACCCTATTATCTCGGTGTCTTCCTGGTAGGAGCATACCAAGAGATATTGGGCGACCTGCACAACCTGTTCGGTGACACAAATGCAGTGCATGTCAGCGTTGATGACAACGGCTACCATATTGACAAAATCATTGATGGTGAGACCATTGCTGACGTGTTGGATTATGTGCAGTATGACGCTCGTAAATTGGTGCGCACACTTGAACGTTGGGTAACCAGTGCTGTAAAGGAAGGACGCATCAGTTTGGAAGAAGGCAAGGAATTCCTGTCCAACTACCGTTCTGGACTATATGGTTATACTTATCTTGACTATTAAATGAAACAACAACTGACCATTATAAAAGTAGGCGGAAAAATCGTTGAGGAGGAGGAGACTCTCCAACAGCTATTGAAAGACTTTACTGCCATTCCGGGAGCCAAAGTCCTCATTCATGGAGGGGGACGCTCTGCCACTAAAATAGCAGCTCAATTGGGCATAGAGAGTCAAATGGTAAACGGACGCCGCATTACTGATGCTGAAATGCTGAAAGTGGTCACCATGGTATATGGTGGGCTGGTCAACAAGACCATCGTCAGCCGTCTGCAGGCCGAAGGGATAAATGCATTAGGACTTACAGGAACGGACATGGATATCATCCGTTCGCACAAACGTCCGGTAAAGGATGTAGACTATGGTTTTGTGGGAGACGTTGACGCTGTAAATGGTGCTTTATTATCCGACCTTATCCAAAAAGGCATCGTACCGGTCATCGCACCGCTTACACACGATGGGAAAGGCAATATATTAAACACCAACGCCGACACGATAGCCGGGGAAACTGCTAAGGCTTTGGCAAAATATTTTGACGTCACCTTATTCTATTGTTTTGAGAAAAAGGGCGTTCTCCAAGATGCTGATGATGACAACAGTGTCATCCCCTACATCAATGAAGAAGCTTTCAAACAATATGTGGAAGAAGGTGTGATTGTCGGAGGTATGATTCCTAAACTGGAAAATGCTTTTAATGCCATCCATGCAGGAGTCAATAAGGTTGTGATTACCCTGGCTTCGGCTATTGACGGTAAGTCCGGCACCATTATAGAAAAATAATCTTCCATTTTTTAGGAGGATAATACATATAAAATCGTGCCGGAACTCTCTAGCACGATTTTTATTCTTAAACGATATGATTGACGAAAATTTCAAGATAGATACGGACCAACTGCAACTTTCCCTTATAGAAGGGAAAGGGGAACATTTCTATATAAGAAGAAATGCGTCACAAGTAACAATCATCTATCCGCCACACACTGATTTCTCCCAAAAACAAGCGTGGCTGACCAAAGTAGTCATTGAGATATTGCGCAAACATGCTAAACTAATACTCCCCGAACGTCTGCAAACATTAGCTGAATTATATGGGTTCAACTATTCAGGAGTACGCATCAACTCTGCTCGTACACGTTGGGGCAGTTGCTCCAGCAAAGGGTACATCAATTTGTCTTTATTCCTAATGGTGCTGCCCAGCGAACTTTCCGACTACGTGCTGCTGCACGAGTTGTGCCACACGAAAGAAATGAATCATGGACCACGATTCTGGGTGCTAATGGACAAGGTTACACATCATCGTTCCGGTGAACTTCGGAACAAACTGCGTCATTTCCCTTCTCCCTTTCGCACTCAATAACGGTAAAACGACGATGCAGATAAAAGACGAGGGTACCGGCAATAAGTATGTTGACCAAGAAAAAAAAACAATCAAATTCTTTTGCACCTCTCATTTCTTGTATTGTTATTTCCTCACCACCATAACACCACAATAAGACTATCGCCAAAGAGTTATTAAAGACATGCGCAACAAAAGGCAACCAGAAACTTTTTGAACGCCAATACAACCACCCTAATACTACACCCATCAATACTGCTCCTCCTATCTGCGCAGGATTACCATGTGCCACTCCGAAAATCAACGAACTAAATAGAATCGCCAACCAGGGTGCAAGCTTGTAATCAAGCATCAGTTTCATACATCCTACCCTAAACACCAATTCTACTGCCAAAGGACCTATCAAGGTAATAGCAAGTACTCCCAACGGATGATAGGCCAAGTCACGTATCGTTTCCTTGTTCAAATCTATGGGATCAAACAGTTCCACCAACATATTTACAATGAGGATGACGGGAAACATCAATGCCCAAGTTGCCATAAAATCCTTCACGTGTAACCCTTGCAATCGAAAGTTCTCTTTATTATACCAACGCAAAAAGAAGAAAGATAGACACAACAAAACATTAGACAAGAACAACGAGTAGGCCACCATCTGAGGCATCATCGTTATTTCATTCAAGCTATATCCGCACCCCATGAGCCAATTGGCTACATATACAATTCCGACTCCTAAAAACTGCATTAAAAAGAATAACAATACCAAACCTGTCAGTTTGGATTTCAAACCTAATTTGATCATTTTTCGGAAATTTTTCTTACCATAGCCTCATCCATACGAAGTTGGCTCACCAATTCACTTTTATTGCGAAATTTCTTCTCATCACGTAAACGGGAAACAAACTCCAATGTAACCTGTTGTCCATACAAATCACCTTGATAATCGATAACATGTACCTCTATGGTTCTATTATCGCCGTTCTCCATAGTAGGACGCCGACCGATGTTCAACATACCCCACCATTTCGTTGTTTCATTACCAATACTGACTTTTACCGCATATACGCCATCTTTTGGCACCAACTTACATCCATCCGATGGACGAATGTTTGCAGTAGGATATCCCAACTCGCTACCAATCCTAAAACCTTGTTCCACAATTCCGGAAAGAGGATAATGATAACCCAGACATTGGTTCGCGATTCCGATTTCTCCCTCTATCAGACAAGAACGAACCATAGACGAACTGACATGGATATCATTTTTAGAGAAAGCATCTGCACGAACCACCTGAATACCCAAATCCCTACCATAACGTACATAATCTTCAAATTTTTCAGACCGTTGATGTCCAAAACGATGATCGTAACCAATTACCAGTACCTTGACATAAAGTTTTTCCTTCAACACCTCTTTCATAAACTGCCAGGCCGTCATCTTTGCCATTTCCGGAGTAAAATCCAACACCAACAAATCATCCACTTTAGTCATGGACAAGCGTTGTATCTTCTCCTCGCAGGTGGATAACAACAAAGGTTGATATGCAGATTGCATCACCTTACGCGGATGATCTCGGAAGGTGATCAAAAGAGAAGACAAATCCATAGATTGGGCATAGCCTCTCAACTTTTCTATCAAAAATTGATGCCCTACATGTACCCCATCAAAAAAACCTATCGTCGCCACACAAGCATGATACGGCAATGTTTCAGACAGATTAATCAAATTCATCTTCCTCACTATTTAAATAATTTCCTCCAATCATCTGCATTCTGGGAGTGGAATGTTTGTATTCCAAGTTTTTGAGCCGCCTCACAATTATCGACGGAATCATCTATGAACAAGGTCTCCTCCGGAAGCAAATGTGCCGATGTCAATACTGACCGGTAAATCTCCTCATCTGGTTTCATCATGTGCATCTCATAGGAAAGAAATAAATGCTCAAAAGGCATGTGCAACTTAATATCCGAGGTGCTTAACAATTCCTGACAGGCATATTCCCAGTGAACACTATTCGTATTGCTCAAGATAAAAAGGCGGTATTCCCTCTGAAGGGCATGTATGAATTGCAGACGTTCCACCGGTATTCGGACCAACATACTGTTCCATGCCATACGGATGTCCTCATTACTCACACAGCACCCCGTATCCTCACGGATAAAATCATAAAAACGAGTCGGCGGTATCAAACCCAGTTCCAATTGATTGAAAACTCCACTCTGCACATATTGCCCAATATACGAATGGGCATCAAAACCCAATCGTTCGAAAGCATCAATGGCAGCCTGCTTATTCAAATCGACAATGATGCCTCCAAAATCAAATATCACATTCTTTATCCCTTTCATCATCTGCTCCGTTCTTTCCATCTCATCACCAACCGTACAACCTCACCCACCCAAAGCACGATGGATGAAAGCGCCAACAAGAGTCCCCATTCACACCATGACAATGGCTCGGTACGAAACATATTTCCACCCCACTCTACAATCAACCACTGACCTGCCAATATCAATCCCAACACCAACAATACCCCCTTGTCTTTCTTCAGATGATGGAAAGCAGAATCCGAGCTTCCGTATGTTTTAGCATTCAACAGATTCCAAAACTGCAACAACACAAAGAAGGTGAAAAATAAAGTCAACTGATGGATATTCATCGTGCCGGTGGTATGTCTGACGTACATCGTAATCAACAACAAGCAGGTGACAAACGCAGTTCCATATCCAAGAATGGAATACCAGATAGGACGAGTAATGATAAATTGTTTTATCGGGCGGGGAGGTTCGTTCATTACTTTGGGATCAGCAGATAAGGAAGCCAGAGCCAATGCCGCAAACGTATCCATGATTATATTCACCCACAACATCTGAGTCACCGTCAATGGCAATGCTGTATCCATAAATGCGCCAACCAGTACAATCATCAATGCTGTAAAGTTAATGGTCAACTGAAACATGACAAAACGCTGTATATTCTTGTACAACGAACGCCCCCACATGATAGCTGTCACAATGCTCCGGAAAGAGTCATCAAGCAAAGTGATGTCACTCGCTTCTTTGGCTACGGATGTACCGGTGCCCATGGAAAGTCCCACTTGCGCAAAGTTCAATGCCGGAGCGTCATTCGTACCATCACCTGTCACAGCCACTACTTCTCCTTTTGACTGCAATAAACGAACCAGACGCTGCTTATCCAACGGTCGGGCACGACTCATCACTTTTAAATCATCGATACGCGCCAGTGCCTCCTCATCGCTTAGAGCTGCAAACTCCACA
>JAGBUF010000236.1 GCA_017630975.1 Paraprevotella sp.
ATGGTCTGTACCAACGACTGTCATTTTGTTGAAGAAGAAGATGCTGAGGCTCATGATCGTTTGATTTGTTTGAGTACCAATAGGGATGTTGACGATCCTAAACGTATGTTGTACTCAAAACAGGAATGGTTCAAAACGCGTGCCGAGATGAATGAAGTGTTTGCGGATGTACCGGAAGCACTGTCCAATACTTGTGATATATGTGATCAAGTGGAGTTCTATAGCATTGATCATGGTCCAATCATGCCTAATTTTGATATTCCGGAAGAGTTCGGTACTGAAGAAACATATCATGAGAGATTTTCAGAACAGGATTTGTTTGATGAATTTACACGAGATGAGAACGGCAATGTTGTGCTCAGTGAAGAAGATGCAGAAGAAAAGGTAAGCAATTTGGGCGGTATCGAAAAACTTTATCGTCTGAAACTGGAAGCGGATTACTTGGGACATCTGGCATATATCGGTGCCAAAAAACTATATGGTGACCCTTTACCGGAACATGTGCGTGAACGCATCAATTTCGAATTGCATATCATGAAAACAATGGGTTTCCCTGGATATTTCTTGATTGTGCAGGATTATATCAATGCGGCTCGTCATGAATTGCATGTGTCTGTAGGACCGGGACGTGGATCGGCAGCCGGTTCGGCAGTTGCTTATTGTTTAGGAATTACTAAGATAGATCCAATCGAATATGATCTGCTGTTTGAACGTTTCTTGAATCCGGACCGTATCCCTCTGCCGGATATTGATGTGGATTTTGATGATGACGGTCGTGGAAAAGTATTAAGTTGGGTTACTCAGAAGTATGGGGCAGAAAAGGTGGCGCATATTATTACATATGGTACGATGGCGACAAAATTGGCTATCAAGGATGTCGCACGTGTACAAAAGTTACCATTAGATACCTCCAACAAACTTTGCAAACTGATTCCAGACAAGTTGCCGGACGATGAAAACGGCAAATCACGCAAGATGAATATCCCCAATGCAATAGCATGTATTCCTGAATTACAGCAAGCTGAGGCCTCAACAGATCCGCTGTTACGTGATACAATTCGTTATGCCAAAATGTTGGAGGGAAATGTCCGTAATACCGGTGTACATGCATGCGGCGTTATTATTTGTCGTGATGATGTTTCTGACTGGGTACCTATCAGTACCGCTGAAGATAAAGAAACGGGAGAAAAACTTAGGTGTACCCAATACGAAGGCTCTGTGATTGAGGATACCGGTTTGATTAAGATGGACTTCCTTGGATTGAAAACACTTTCTATTATCAAGGAATGTCAAGTCAATATCAAGGATAGCCTGGGACTGGATATAGATGTTGATGCACTTGATATCAAAGATCCAGCCACCTATAAATTATATTGTGACGGAAGGACTATCGGAACATTCCAGTTTGAGTCGGCAGGTATGCAGAAATACCTACGTGAATTGCAACCTTCTACTTTTGAAGATTTGATTGCAATGAATGCCTTATATCGTCCGGGCCCGATGGATTATATCCCGGATTTTATTGACAGAAAGCAAGGACGGAAACCTGTAGAGTATGATATTCCGTGTATGGAAAAGTACTTGAAGGATACCTATGGTATTACGGTGTATCAGGAGCAGGTGATGTTGTTGTCCAGACAATTGGCAGACTTTACGCGTGGTGAGAGTGATACCTTGCGTAAGGCGATGGGAAAGAAATTGATAGACAAATTGAATCACATGTATCCCAAATTTGTGGCAGGAGGAAAGAAAAACGGGCATGATCCGAAGGTCTTGGAGAAAATTTGGGCAGATTGGAAAAAGTTTGCATCTTATGCTTTTAATAAGAGTCATGCGACTTGTTATTCATGGGTGGCTTATCAAACGGCTTATTTGAAGGCAAATTTCCCGGCACAATATATGGCAGCTGTGATGAGTCGAAGTTTGGCGAATATTACCGATATTACCAAATTGATGAGCGAGTGTAAGGAACTTGGCATCAGTACATTGGGACCGGATGTGAATGCCAGTCGACATAAGTTCAGTGTTGATTCAGAAGGAAATATCCGTTTTGGTTTAGGAGCAGTGAAAGGCTTAGGTGATTCTGCAGTTGAAGCAATTGTTAAGGAACGTGAGTTGCATGGTCCATACAAGAATGTCTTTGATTTTGTACAAAGGGTGTCCTTGTCTGCAGTGAAACGGAATAATATTGAAAGTCTTGTTCTTTCGGGTGCTTTTGACTGTTTTGGAATCAATCGTGAACAATATTTCGCAGCCAATGCAAAAGGCGATGCTTTTGTCGATTTGTTGGTGCGCTATGGTGCCCGTTATCAAACGGATAAGGATTCTGCTGAAAACTCCTTATTTGGAGATATGGAAATGATTGAGATTGCCACACCGGAGATTCCGCAGGCAGAGCCATGGAGCTCTATGGAGCGCTTAGGAAAGGAGCGTGAGTTGGTGGGTATATATCTTTCTGCACATCCTTTGGATGATTATTCGGTCATCCTGCAAGATGTATGCAATACTCGAATGGTAGATTTGAGAAATGCAGAGACATTGGGAAATGGTGAACTTTCTTTCGGAGGAATGGTGACAGCAGTACGAAGAGGTGTCGGGAAAATGGGAAAACCCTATGGGTTTGTTACCATAGAGGACTATAGTGGTGCTTATGAAATGGCATTTTTCGGACAGGATTGGGCTACTTGGGGTTCATATATGGATGAGGGTAATACCCTTTATATAACAGCCAAATGCCAACCTCATCGATGGCGCCCGGATGAGAAGGAGATAAAGATAGGGAAAATAGAGTTCCTGGCCGATGTTCATGAATCTTTGATGGAAAGCATTACTGTTTCTATCAATCTCTCTTCTTTGAATGATGATCTTGTGTTGTCATTGGTCAATATAATAAAAGAAAATCCGGGAAATGTCGATCTGTATATTCAGATAGTGGATTCTTTAGGACAAATGAATTTGGATTTTCTATCCAAGTCGTTCAAGGTGGCTGTTAAAAAGGATTTAATTTCCTATATTCAATCTAAACAAGGTTTGTCGTATAAAATTAATTAGTATATTTGTCACACATAACAAACATTTAAAATCATAAGAATATGGCATTAGCAATTACAGAATCAAATTTTGAGGAACTTTTGGCTTCAGGCAAGCCTATGGTGGTAGACTTTTGGGCAACTTGGTGTGGCCCTTGCAAAAAAATCGGTCCGGATATTGAGGCTTTGGCAGAGGAATATGCAGACCAAGCAATCATCGGTAAATGTGATGTAGAGGACAATGATGGTTTGGCTATGCGTTTTGGTGTTCGTAACGTTCCTACTGTTATCTTTATCAAGAATGGTGAGGTGGTAGACAAACAAGTCGGTGCAGCTCCTAAGAGTACTTTTGAGGATAAATTGAAAGCAATCCTTTAAAATAAATAATATGAGTTTGGATAGTTTGGAGCAGGAACTCTTGCAGGATGCAGAGGATGATGCTCGCACCGTTGAATTCATCAAGAATTATTTGCCAATCGAGGTAAAAGATAAGTTTACCGATGAGGATTTATATTACATCCTTGATGTTATCGTTGAATATTATACCACCAGTGGTGTGCTGGATGCAACACCCGACAATGATGGTTACATTGAAATCGATCAGGATAAGATAGTTGACTATATTGTGGCGCAGGCCAAGAAAGATAAAATGGGTGACTTCTTACCGGAGGATGTGATGTGGGTGGTACAAGGTGAACTTGAATATGGTGAATCATTAGAAGAATAAACTCATCATGAAGATAAGAAAGAGACTGTGGTATGTCATTTGCCACAGTCTCTTTTTCTATTGGTAATTTGTCTTTTTATAAGTATTGAATGTTGGTCTGCTTTAGAAGATTATGGACCTGGTACCATCCTCGTTTTCTTTGATGGTAACTTTAATAGTATTTTCCGGAAGTAACTCTTCTACGAGTTCCGGCCATTCAATGAAACAAAGTGCTCCGCTATAAAAATAATCTTCATATCCCATGTCGTATACTTCCTCTAACTTTTTGATACGGTAGAAATCGAAATGGTATATGAGTTCACCGGTGTCTGAGCGATACTCATTGACAATGGCGAAAGTGGGAGAGTTGATAACATCTTCTACACCCAGACACTCGCATATCGCTTTGGTGAAAGTGGTCTTGCCTGCTCCCATACTGCCATAAAAGGCAAATACGGTATTATCATTCATTTCTGAAATAAAAGCTTTGGCTGCTTCATGTATCTCTGCTAAGGAGTTGATTCTGATTTCCATATTTTAATTCTTTTTTTTGCTTTGTAATGTAATAAGAGGTATGAGCATCTCCTCCATTGATATACCTCCATGCTGGAAGGTGTTTCTATAATAAGAAACGTAGTAATTGTAGTTGTTGGGGTATGCGAAGAAGTTATCTCCGGAGGCAAAAATATATGCAGTACTTATATTGGGAGATGGGAGTTGTCCCTTTTTGGGATCTTTGATTTCAAATACCTCTTTGGGGTTGTAATTCAGGTTTTTGCCTAATTTATATCGTAAATTGGTATTTGTGTTCTTGTCCCCGACAACTTTTAAGGGGTTCTTGACCCGTATGCTGCCATGGTCGGTAGTGACAATAATTCTGTAATTTGATGTTGCAAGAGCCTTAAACAAATCCTTTACGGCAGAGTGGCGGAACCAACTTTGGGTAATGCTACGGTATGCAGCCTCACTTGATGCCAACTCTCTGACCATTTTGGATTCTGTACGAGCATGGGAAAGCATGTCAATAAAGTTGAGGACCACCACATTCAAATCGTACTTTTCCAATTGGTTGAATTGATGAATGAATTTCTCTACGCTTGTTGATTCATTGATTTTGTGATAACTGAACGTATTCTTGCGTCGATATCGTTCCAACTGAGTCTGTATCAACGGGGCTTCATTCAGATTCTTGCCTTCCTCTTCGTCTTCGTCTACCCATAAATTAGGAAACATTTCTGCTATCTTGTTGGGCATAAGTCCGGAGAAAATGGCATTTCTTGCGTATTGTGTGGCTGTTGGGAGGATACTGCAATAGATGTCTTCTTCAATCGTGAAAGCATCAGCCAGTTCTCGCTCTAACATGCGCCACTGGTCGTATCTGAAGTTGTCCAATACAATCAGAAACACTTTTTCTCCTTTGTCAAGTAAAGGAAATATTTTCTTTTTGAAGATATCCGGACTCATGACAGGGCGGTTTTCAGGACGATTTATCCAATCTTCATAATGTCTGCTCACAAATTTAGAGAACGATTGGTTTGCTTCAGCCTTCTGCATGCTTAACATCTCGTCCATACTGCTGTCCGTCTCCGATAGCTCCAATTCCCAATATACAAGACGTTTATAGACTTCTTTCCAATCCTCAAAAGTCAATGAGTCGCTGATTTGCATACCAATCTTCCCGAAATTCTGCTGGTATGCGTTCTGTGCCACTTCAGCAACAATTTCTTTTTTATGTATGTTCTTTTTCAGTGTCAATAGGATTTGTGTGGGATTGACCGGTTTGATGAGGTAGTCTGCAATCTTCGAACCGATGGCTTGGTCCATGATATTCTCCTCTTCGCTTTTTGTAACCATTACAATGGCAGTGGTGGGACTGATCTCTTTGATGCGCGACAATGTTTCCAAACCGCTGATACCCGGCATGTTTTCGTCCAAAAGAATTAAGTCGTAAGTGGTGGATGCACATTTTTCAATGGCGTCATAACCGTTGGTTACTGTTTCCACGACATAGCCCTTCTTTTCAAGAAAAATGATGTGTGCTTTCAGTAATTCGATTTCATCGTCCACCCAAAGTAGTAATCCGTTGCTCATATATTATCGGTTATTCTGATTAGAAGATGATTCCACCCTCTGTGTCATCCTCATAATAATTGGTGTCATTCTCTATATTGCTGTCTTCACTGTCTTGCGTAACCTCTTCAGGATCCTCAAATTCAATAGATGAGGGTTCGTCCAATAGAAGTTCTTCCGAAATTTGTAGTGGGGCGAATTTTTCATCATAGAATTTCTTGTAATCGTCAAAACTGAAAACTTTTCCTAATAATTGCAGATTCTTTTCAGAGATAATGACGGAACGGATATTGGTTAAAACAAGATTCATGTGTGAGTCACCATACAATTTTTGAGCGTAGGCATGTGCTTCATCGTAGCTCATGAATCCATGAACCTGCATCTGTGAGATACCATTACTCTCAATGATGTTGATATCAAAATTGCGTACCATGAAGTTGGAGAAATTATATTTTGCCATTTCAAACAGCAATTGATTTTCATCCAGACTATTGGTGGGGTAGGCTAAGAGGAATACGAATGGAGTGATTTTTTCATCGCTCAATTCTTGTTGGGTGATAGTGGAGTCAAGGGCGGCGTCGATACTTCTTCTGCCCCAAATATCACTTGCATTATACTTGTCATCCGCTAACAGACGTCCTTCCTCAATCCCTTTCATTATGCTTTGTGCCATTTGTGTAATTTCATCTTGCGGATATTTTTCAATGACTTGTTTGAGGGTAACAAGGAAACTGTCCCGTTGTCCTGTATATAACTCACTCATCGCTTGTATGAACATGAACTTGGAACGATGTGCGCCTTCAGGAAAATCAACGGAGGACATTTCATAATTGTCAAAGACCTGCGAGTAGTCGTTGCTCAAATAAGCTTGATATGTAGCAGCATATAATGAATCTTCAATATGTTTTCCATGTTTGGCATACAATTCATAATTCGGATTGGCGAGCATGATGGCATATTTGCTTTCAGGGAACTCTTCAATGAGTCTTTGTCTGTATTTCTCAGCCTCAGATACATCCTTTAGTCGTCCATAGATAAGGAACAAGTGGTAATAGACATTATCTTTGTTTTCCGTTTCAGGGAATTTTTCAAGTAATCGTAACAGGGTTCTTTGCGACAAAGCAAAATTTTCCAATTTTTCCATTTCAAGGATGCCGGCTTGATAAAGTCCATCCCGTATGATTTCGTTAGAGGCTTGGAGTTGTTCTTCTGTAAAAGGTATTTGTTGCAAATAATATTCCCGTCGGTGTGGGTCGGCAGCCAATGAATCGGCTATCCGTTGTTTTTCAGCCTCAAGACTTTCTGCCATGGCCAGACTGTCGGAGAGCTGATTCTGAATACTGTCTCCGTCTTCATAGTTGTACTCATCAAAAGAATTGTTGGAATCATCTGCTTTTTTGCTTCTTCTCCAATTGTCTTCCAAAGGTCTGTTACCCCATATTCGGGTAAATTGCCGTTTTCCTTGTGCTACTACTGCCTTGTTGTAAAAATACCAAGTGCTGTTTTCATTCTTTGTTCCGGTGGCTCCTCTATTTCCCGTTTGCTGAACAGGACGATTAGCACTATTTTGTGCCATGTTCTGTTTCATCTGGTTATCCATTTCTTTGCGTGCTTCTTCTTTCTCCTTTTTCTTGAGCGCTTCAAT
>JAGBUF010000237.1 GCA_017630975.1 Paraprevotella sp.
AAGACAAGATGATTAGAAAACCCAGTTGGCTTTTTTACACCGGTAAAACCGGCGATTTCAAACGAAATACATTCCATACTGCATACTATTTGGACCAACATGAGGTGACCCGATGGTTTCCCAAAAACCTTAGATGGAATTTCTGTCCGGGCGACGTTTACTTCACCCCTGAAACACCCACCATTGTCAAAAGCAGACTATTGGAAGGCAACAACAGCAACTCAGTCATATTGAAATTAGACAAACTGAGACACTTCATGTTTGTACACGACACCAAACCATTCCGAGATAAAAAAGACATTGCCATATTTAGAGGAAAAATTCGTCAAAGCAGGGTGCGTACGAAATTTTTAGAGATGTTTTTTACACACCCAATGTTCGATTGCGGTGTCGTAGGCAAGAATGAAGGGTGCCCGGAAGAATGGATGACCGAAAAGAAAACCATACAGGAGCACCTGGATTATAAATTCATCATGGCACTGGAGGGTAATGACGTAGCTTCTAATCTGAAATGGGTGATGTCCTCCAATTCGTTGGCCGTAATGACCAAACCGACTTGTGAAACATGGTTCATGGAAGGCACACTCATCCCCGACTTCCATTACGTTGAGGTCAAAGAGGATTTCTCTGATTTAGAAGAAAAATTACAATATTATATCCAACACCCGGAAAAGGCAGAAGAAATCATTCGGAATGCCCATGATTTTGTCAGACAATTTCAAGACAAGAAACGCGAAACTATCATTTCATTACTTGTATTAGACAAATATTTCCGCCTTTCAGGACAAATTAAATAACAGAAGCTATGATTCATGTCGCATGTAATATAGACAGCAATTACGTCAAGCACTGCGCTGTTACTTTGGTATCGCTTTTTGAAAACAATAAAGAGCCGGTATCTGTACATATCTTAGCCAATGGGTTAACTGATGAAGAACAGAAAATTCTTATTCATCTTGCCGAGAAATATGACAATAAAGTATTTTTTTACGCTCCGGACGACAATCTTCTGAAAGGGTTCACCATCAGGAAATTCAGCAAAAGAATTTCCATGGCAACATATTATCGTTGCATTTTGGCGGACATTTTACCGAAGAATATTGACAGGCTTTTATATATTGATTGCGACATTGTCATTTTAGGTAACATATCTGATTTCTGGAACACCCCTCTTGACGGTATAGGTGTTGCCGCAGTTGAAGACATCGGATGTGGAGAAAAAGAACGTTACGAAATATTGAAATACCCCATGGAAGATTCCTATTTCAATGCCGGTGTACTCATGATCAACCTCAGATATTGGAGAGAGCAACAAGTGGGTCGTGCTTGTATTGACTATTTCCATGACTATCCGGAAAGAATTCTTTTTAATGATCAGGATTTGCTGAACAGCATTCTGCACAAAAGCAAAGTATTAGTCGACCTACGATGGAATGTACAGGATGGATTCTACCGAAATCCTAAAAACATAACCCAAGAATGGAAAACAAAATATGAATATGTGCTAAAAAATCCGGTTATCCTACATTATACCAATCGTAAGCCTTGGGACTACGATAGTCAGCATCCACTAAGAGAAGAATACTTCAAATATTTGGATATGACACCATGGAAAGGGAATCGTCCATCCCATAGTATCTTTAACCGCTGCAAACGATTCTTCAAATTACTGCCATTCCATTTAGGAATAAGAAAAGCAAAATACGTTGACCTCTATAAATAAATTTATGGAAACTGTAAAAGTCATTATACCCATCTATAAAGCATTGAAAGATTGGGAGGAACTTTCTTTGAAGAATACCGTCAATGTATTGGAAAAGCATCCTATTGCCATCTTAAAACCAACAGATTTAGACATACCATCTATCTCCTCCCAATATCCACAACTTGAAATCATCAGTGTGACAGATGAATGGTTGGGAACTCGCAACGGCATCGCAGGATATAACAGAATGATGATGTCAAAAACATTCTATGAAATGTTCTCCGATTATGAGTATATCTTTATATGCCACGTTGACGCTTGGATATTTCGCGATGAGTTGTTGCAATGGTGCGAAAAAGGGTTTGACATTATAGCAGCCCCATGGCCATTACGCCCCCGATACACTTATTTCCCAATGAAACAGTTTCTTTGGTTGCGCAAGCATCTGCTGGGACGTAACAAGAACTTGCGTTCCGACATGTTCGGGCGCATCGGGAATGGGGGAATTTGTATTCGTAAAGTTGCATCATTCAGTAACGCCTGCGATAAATATGCAAAGGAAATAGAATATTATTGGTCCAAAAAAGGAGAAGACTTGTACAATGAGGACTTGTTTTGGGCATTGGAACCAAAAGATTTCAAATACCCCTCTGTAGAGACAGCCCTTCAGTTTGCATTTGACTTGAAGCCACGCTTATGTTTTCAATTGAATCATCAACAACTTCCCATGGGTTGTCATGGTTTTCAGCACAAGAGTAGAATTGAATTTTGGAAGAAATATATTCCGATTACATTATAAAAGTAACAATAACCTTATAATCGGTCTCTTTTAGCTGTCAGCAACCACGGACAGAAAAGTCTCAATATCTGATTCCGACGCTCAAGGTAAAAATCAGCGATGGTGCATTGTAGAATCTCTTCAATATATTCAAGGATTTCCTGTTCTACATTAGTGTCTAAAGCCATCCGTTTTAACTTACGGTACAACAGACCTCTACGCAAACGTTTCTTATATATAGGTAAAGAGGATAATTTACTCTCCATTATAGAAAGAATCTGAGCATCTTCCTTTACTCCTTCTCCCAAACGCCTTGAAGCAACTGTCGCCTTCGCTGTATGTTGACGGAAGTAATTCAGAATACGATAAACTTCCACCACTTTCCCTTGCATTGACAATTCAGACCAAAACAGCCAATCACCGCAATATCTCATTTGGATAAATGGAGAATCCATTAAATTCAGTGCATATTCTCTACGGAACAATACTGCACTTGCGTTGATAATATAATTTTTCCAATAAAGATTATGAACAACATAATCTACGCCCGAAAAAGAAGCTATTCCTTTTTTGGAACGGCTTCCCCAATGATTCACATCCTTGCGACTGACATTTCCCTCTGCATCGAACAAATAAGAACCTACATAACAAATGGCAGTATCCTTCTCCTTTTCTGCATATCGCACACATGTTTCTAAAAAGTCCGGTTCCGCACAATCATCCGCTTCAGCTATCCATACATATTTCCCCTTCGCCAAGCGGATTCCTTTCATCCATTGTTGAAAAGGACTGCCGGTGTTCTTCTCATTGTACTCAATGTGCGTTACATGGATATTCTTGTGATAACGTTCCAACACCTCACTACTATTGTCTGTTGATGCATCATCCAATAGAATCAGTTCAAAATTCGTGAATGTTTGATTCAAAATGGATGTTATCCGTTGTTCCAAATACCTTGCATAATTATAATTAGGTACGACAACACTAACTAAAGGAGTAGAATCTGATTTCCCCATTGCTTACCATTTTACATTTTCCCCAGACGTTCAACCAGACCATCTTGATATGCTCTCCATAATTTACCAACATCACTCCACTGATATGCCGACGAGAATGGTGCCGTCACAGTTGCAATCAACATCAATCCTATTACTGCATTGAATCCACGTAAATATCTAACAGCAAAGTTTTTGCCATAATGATGGCTCAAATAAGTGGAGTTACGAATCTGATAGAAACGTTTCCATTTCTTTTTCTTATTCCGTTCCGCCCAAGTGTCATTAGAAAAGAATTTCTCCTTATCCATTAAGGCTGTGGGGATGTATAATATCTTGAAACCTGCATTGATGGCACGCAAACAATAATCGGTATCATCACAGAAAATAAACAAATCCTTATTCGGAAGACCTATTTCTTCCACCACCTCTCTCTTGATGAACAATCCCTCAAAAGCGGTCCCAGCTATTTCGGTTGGAGCATCAACCTGCATCTTTGACAAACGACCTTGATACATGGACGAAAAAGGATTTGTCAGATTGTACGACAAGAAGTCGTTGGTGAAAATATGTCCTTCCATCAATCGACGCGGAGCCAAGATGCCTACTTGCGTACGAGTTGTATATGGCAACAGATGCTCCATACAGTTCTCGCGAGGAAATACATCATCATCCATACACCAAATCCAGTCAGCCCCTGCATGATATGCCTCTTGAATTCCTACATAGAACCCACCTGAACCACCTACATTAGCCTGATGAATCACCTGAAGATCCGTTTGTTCAGAAAGCCATTCGTACGTACCATCAGTGCTGCCGTTGTTCACCACAATAATAGAATGGACAGGTTCATTCCGTCTCAAACACTGCAAATTTTTCTTCAACAAGTCCAATCGATTGTAGGTGACTACAACTGCTATAATTTTCATGTTTTTTGTTTTGACTATTAATAAAGTCCGTTGATTTTTCCTGGTTGGCTACTGCGATAAGTCCTCAGCAATTGATAGCATTCTTCCACATCAAAACCTCTTGCTTTTGCGTATTCTTCCGCAATCAACCGATGCATGTGAGGAGTAGCCGGTAAACGCTCCATATTCTTGCATCCCGCCCTCAAATCCAATGGCCCTACATCCATACGGTTCAAATCGACTATGTCTATTTTTATTCCGCTATCTGTCTTCAAAAATAGGATATTTCCTCTTCCATAATCTTTATGAGCATATCCATGATGATGCAATTTGGCAGTGACACGCCCCACTTCACGCAACACTTCGTCAGCATAATCAAAGTCTTGATAAAACAAATCGTTATATACATGAAGACACTCCGAGGCCAATGTCACATAATAACTTCTATCAAACAACAAACCTCTACGGACATTCAAATACCCCACAGGAAAAGGAGTGCCAACACCGATTTCTATGTATTTCATCGCATGTTCATACGAACGCTTGGCTTTTGAAGGACGGAAAATGCCATACACAAAACGATTGATGATATTGGGACGACGGAAAGATTTCACCACCATGTCCACACCATTCACCGTAAATTTCCGCAATTCGTTGCGACCCTTGTAGACCACCTCACCCTCACCCGATGCAAAACGCTCGGGAAGTGAGTGCATAAAAGATTCCAATCCTTTATAATCAGGATGGAGCACTAAGGTCCTATGAGCCAATATTTTTTGAAGAAGATTCATGGGGCATTATATTTTGTCCAAACCCTTTGTATACTTCAACCAATAGTATTTTAACGGGTTCTTATATTTCAGTTGTTTCCACGGGCGACTGCCATGAGGTTTATGCAATACCGGCAACATCGTGAACAGATAATTCTTGAATCCCAATTTCAGGGCCGCATGCGATATGGTGACATCAAACCAATTCTTCTCAGCATCCAACTGCATGAAATCAAATTTTTTCAAGAATCCGGGAGTCAATAAAGAACAACAAAAACTACAATGTTTTTTCACAGCATACACCTGTTGCTCTCTCCCTTTTGCATACTTGTAAGGATAGTTTACCTGACCGCCCTCGTCTATAGTAACAGCCGCTGCAATCGCACATTCCGGACACATCATTGCTCCATAATAGAGTCCTTGCAAGGTATTTTTCTGTACCACGACATCAGACTCCACAATCAACAGACCATAGTCCTCGGCTATCGCTTCTTTTTGCGTAGTCTGCAATACCAAAAGATAATTGGGCGAAGGATGAGTCGTCATGTCAGAAAGGTTGACCAACTTGAATCCCATCTCTTTTGATGCCTGTTCCAACCGTCGGGTGTTCTCCGGCGTACTGAAATCATTATATATTGTATAAGTATATGGAACAGCAATATCAGATGAAAGTATCGCTTTGACTGTTTCTAATGTAGAATCAATGGAATCCTTAACCGGAGTAATGATATGCAAACCCTTCATATTCCTATTCATTTATCAATCAAAAAACTCTTTTTGGCAGAGTTCCAGTGCGGCAGCCACCGTATCGTCCATATCCGCATAAGTATACCTACCCAAGCGCCCTCCAAACAGCACTTTTTGCTGCTGATTAGCCAATTGAATATAATCATGGAAAATTTTTGAATTCTTCTCATCGTTTACCGGATAGTAAGGTTCTTTCCCCTTTTCAAACGAATCCGGATATTCATAAGTTACTATAGTAGATGGACTGGAAATGCCCTCAAAATGTTTATGTTCGATAGCACGGGTATACGGCACAGTGGCTTCCGTAAAATTGATTACTGCATTACCTTGATAATCCTCTACATCGTATTCTTTATGTTCGAATCGCAAACTACGATATTCCAACTGTCCGCACTGATAATTATAAAATTCATCTATACATCCTGTAAACAGAATTTTGTCGGCTACTGCGTCCCATTTCTCTCTGTCTACAAAATAATCCTCTTCCAAACGAACCTCTACTCCATCCAGCAAACGATCAATCAAAACATTGTAACCACCCTTTGGAATACCTTGATATGCATCGTTGAAATAATTATTGTCATAGACAAAACGGAATGGTACCCGCTTGATGATAAAAGCAGGAAGTTCTGTAGCCGACCGCCCCCATTGTTTCTCTGTATAACCTTTAATCAACCGTTTATATATATCCTCTCCGCAAAGTTACAATGCTTGTTCCTCCAGATTTGCAGGTTCTTGGATAGGGGCATATGACGCTCTTTGTACGGATATCTTTTCTTTAGCTTCCTCAGGGGTCTTCACGCCCCACAACTGATAGAATGTATTCATATTGAAGGGTAAGTTATACAAACGCCCCTCATAATTTGCCAATGGAGAATTCGTAAACCGATTAAACTCTACAAGACGATTCACATAATCCCAAACCTCTTTGTTGTCCGTATGAAATATATGGGCACCATACTGATGCACACGAATACCATTAACCTCAGCACAATATATATTTCCACCCTTATGCGACCGTTTATCTATTACTAAACAACGCTTACCCGCCTTCTTGGCTTCGTGGGCAAAAACTGCACCAAACAAACCGGCACCTACTATCAAATAATCATATGTAGCCATTCCCTTACGACTTTTTGCTATGTTTTGCCTTCCATTCCAACCACTGTTCCTTGGTTCTTTTCCAACGCTTGTGCGTCCACAACCAATATTGTGGTGCCCGCTGAATAGTGTCTTCAAGCATCTGCATGAACCGCTCCGTCATAGGATATTCTGTTTGCCCTTCTGTATCTTCATTCTCCATTGGAACAAAAGTACATTCATAATATCCTCTTCGCGGTCTTTTGATATCAGCATAATAATATTTCACATTCAAGCGCTTCCCCATCTGTTCTCCTCCAGTAAAAACAGGCGTTTCCGGATGGTTCAAAAACGGCATAAACAGATACATGCTCTCGAATTTGGGCAATTGATCTGAAATAAACCCGACGATGGTAGGACGCTTCTCTTTATTTAGTTGAATCACCCTGCGTAACGTATTCTTCATCGAAACGCATTCTCCTCCGAATCGGCCTCGCAAACGCAAGAAGAAACGATCCATTGCCTTATTGTACAACGGATGATAAATCTGAGCGATGAGAATTTCAGAGTTGACGGCATTTGGAAGGGATGCCATCCACTCCCAATTGCAATAATGCCCCAAATAAATGAATACAAAATTACATTCTTCGTCCAAAAGATGTTTTTCCATCTCCTCTACCCCTTTGAACTGCATATGCTTCTGCATAGTCTTAACTGAAGCAGAGGTCATTTTTATTGTTTCAACAATATAATCACAAAAATAGTGATAGAAACCCTTCTCCAAACGAACGATTTCTTGTATACTTTTTTGAGGGAAACACTGCTGAAGATTGTCACGAACCACTTTCCGACGGTAACCTACAACATAATACGTCAACAAGAATAAACCGTCAGACAAAAAGTACAATAGCCAAAACGGGAACCAGGCTATAAAACGACAAAATCCAAGTACGATATAAAACAATAGATTTTCTCTGAACTTTTTATTTTCCATACAACTTCCCGCTCCTCATTCTTAAATGACACACATTATTATATATAATAATATTGCAAAACTAAAGAAAGTTTTTCTAATCAGCAATAAAATCTACAATAAAACTCACTAACTTTGCGCTATGAAAATAGTTGTTGACGATAAGATTCCTTATATCAGAGAAGCGCTTGCAAAAATTTGCAACAATGTGGTTTACTTAGAGGGCGCAGCCATAACCAACGCGGATATACTGGATGCTGATGCGCTAATCATTCGCACACGAACCATCTGCAATGAGCAATTACTAAAAAACAGCAAGGTTTCGTTCATTGCAACCGCCACTATCGGCTACGATCATTTGGATACCGATTATCTCAAATCAGCCCATATCACATGGACCAATTGTCCGGGATGCAATGCCACCTCAGTAGGACAATACATTCATTCATGCCTTTTACTCCTTGAAAAAGAAAAAGGACTCAATCTTTCACAAACTACAATTGGCATTGTCGGGGCGGGCCATGTTGGACAAGCTGTCATCCAAGCCCTTCGCCCCTTAGGCGTAAAAATACTGGTCAACGACCCTCCTCTACAAGAAAAACTTGAAAAAGCGGGAAACAACACTAATATGTTTACACCTTTAGAAGTACTCGAGGCTGAATGTAATATTATATCCTTCCACACACCGTTAACAACTAGCGGGAAGTATCCGACATTTCATCTTGCCGACACGGCATTTTTTAGTCGTTTAAAGAAAAAACCCATTATTATCAACAGCAGTCGTGGTTCAGTAGTTGACAACAATGCCTTAATGGACGCTATCAAAAAGCAACAAATCAAAGACGTTATCATTGATACTTGGGAAAACGAACCAAACATCCATCAGGATTTATTACAATCCGCCTATATCGGAACCCCCCATATTGCCGGTTACTCTGCAGATGGAAAGGCAAATGCAACACGAATGGCTCTTCAAGCATTGTGTAAGCACTTCCACCTTTCAGCACAATTTGAAATACATCCCCCTCAACCGATCTTACCGAAAGATTTTTCTTCATGGAATACGAAAGAGAAAGCGCTATTTCTTTACAATCCTTACAACGACAGTGAACCGCTAAAAAAGCATCCGGAACGGTTTGAACATTACAGAGGAAACTATCCTTTGAGAAGAGAATTTCACTTGTAATATTGCACAAACTATATATAACTGTGCAAAAAGTAGCTATTTATTTGGCTTTTTTCTTGTACAAGTGAGAAAAAAGGAGTTACTTTGCACACGATTTACATAAAACATTGTTTAATAATCAAAAAATTAAAATTATGTCTGAATTTGAATCAAGAGTAAAAGCTATCATCGTTGATAAATTAGGTGTTGATGAAGCTGAAGTAGTTGCAACAGCAAGTTTTACTAACGACTTGGGTGCTGACTCATTGGATACTGTTGAATTAATCATGGAGTTTGAAAAGGAATTTGGTATCAATATTCCAGACGATCAAGCAGAAAAAATCGCTACTGTAGGTGACGCTATTAGCTTTATTGAAGCTAACGCTAAGTAATTTACAGCAACATAATGGAATTAAAAAGAGTTGTAGTAACAGGATTAGGCGCTGTTACTCCATTAGGTAACTCCGTTGAAGAGACATGGAAGAACCTCATCAATGGTGTTAGCGGAGCCGGTCCTATTACACATTTTGACTCATCTTTGTTCAAAACTCAGTTTGCATGTGAAGTAAAAAACTTCAATGCAGCTGATTTTATGGACAAAAAAGAAGCACGCAAAATTGACTTGTTTACACAATATGCAATTGCTGTAGCAAAGATGGCAGTTGAAGATTCTGGTGTAAATTTAGATACAGTCAACAAAGACAATATCGGTGTTATTTTTGGTGTATGAAATGGAGGACTTCAAACATTAGAAGACGAAGATGGTGCTTATGCCCGTACAGGCAAGGAATTAGGCCCCAAATATAGTCCTTTCTTTATTCCGAAAATGATTACGGATATAGCCAGTGGTCATATTTCAATGATATATGGTTTCCACGGGCCCAATTATACCACAACATCTGCATGTGCCTCTTCAACCAACGCTTTAGCTGACGCATTCAATCTTATTCGCTTAGGAAAGGCCTCCATGATACTTAGTGGTGGTTCAGAAGCAGCCATTCGCCCTTCCGGAGTCGGTGGATTCAATGCCATGAGAGCATTATCAACTCGCAACGAAGACCCCTCAACAGCTTCACGACCATTCAGCGCCAGTCGCGATGGATTTGTCATGGGCGAAGGTGCAGGTTGCTTGATTTTGGAAGAGTTGGAACATGCTAAAGCACGCGGAGCAAAGATTTATGCAGAAATGGTTGGAGCCGGCATGTCTGCCGACGCACATCATATCACAGCCTCACACCCTGAAGGTTTAGGAGCGATACTGGTGATGCAAAGAGCGCTTGAAGATGCCGAATTAAAACCGGAAGATATTGATTATATCAATGTTCACGGTACCTCCACCCCTGTTGGTGATATCTCCGAAGTAAAAGCCATCAAAGATGTTTTTGGCAAACATGCTTATGAACTAAGCATCAGTTCTACAAAGTCCATGACCGGACATTTGCTGGGTGCAGCCGGAGCTGTTGAAGCATTGGCAAGTGTCATGGCTGTAAACCAAGACATCATCCCTCCGACAATCAACCACGAAGAAAATGACAATGATGAAGAAATCGACTACGATTTAAACTTCACATTCAACAAAGCTCAAGAAAGAACGGTTCGCGCCGCTATGAGCAACACCTTTGGATTTGGAGGACATAACGCTTGTGTTGTATTTAAAAAATACGCTGAGTAAAGTGTATATCAGAGAAATTATAGAAAGAATAAAGCTCCCTTTTAGAAAGAAAAAGGAGCTTTATTCTTCTTTTTATAACATTTTAGGATTCTATCCTATCCACATCAAATACTACGAGCAAGCCATTCACCATAAATCCTCCTCCATTAAAAAGGAAGGACAATGGGTCAATAACGAACGACTTGAATTCTTAGGGGATGCCATTTTAGATGCTGTTGTTGGCGACATTGTATTCCATCAATTCAAAGGCAAGCGCGAAGGCTTCCTTACGAACACTCGTAGTAAAATCGTTCAAAGGGAAACACTGAACCGTTTAGCTATAGAAATTGGATTGGACAAATTGATTATATCGTCTACCCGTAACTCATCCCACAATAGCTATATGTGTGGCAATGCTTTTGAAGCTTTGATTGGAGCCATCTATTTGGATAGAGGCTATTCCTATTGTATGCGTTTCATTAAAAAACGTATTATTTTCCGACTGATCAACCTTGAAAAGGTGGCATATAAAGAAGTCAACTTCAAAAGCAAACTCATTGAATGGGGGCAAAAAAGAAGATATGAAATTACATTTGATTTGATTGAAGAAGGGAAAGAAGGAAACAGTACTCCGGTCTTTATCACACAAGTGGCCATTGAAGGTATTGCGTGCTGCTCAGGTAAAGGGTATTCCAAAAAAGAGAGCCAACAATTAGCAGCAAAAGAGACACTGAAATTACTCAAGAAATCTCCAACTCTTCTTCAAGAAATCTCTGACAAGAAACAAAATGTTTTGCCCTCCGAACCCATAGAGAGTGAAAGCGATACTGCTAACGACGAATCAATAAACAAAGAGATAGAAGAAAATCCGAGTAGCGAATTGTCCAATGGTGAATTTGATTTGTCGAACATCAAGATTTCCAAAGCCAAACAAAACAAAGAGGATATCATTGCAGCAGCAGAAAACGAGGCCTTTCGTATGTAATCATTTCTTCATGAAACTTAAAAACTGTATAAAGTTAGAATTTTTGCTAACTTTCATTTATTTTTGCATGTAATTAGGAAGATTTCATGCAAAACGCATCATGAACAAGACAAAAATTATCAGCTATTTTCTCGCAAACAGAAAAAAGCAAATTGAGAAATACAATACACTAAGCGAAGAATTACAGCAGAAGACACTCATTCATCTCATCCACAAAGCCAAACATACACTTTGGGGAACAGAACATCATTTTGAAGAGATAAAAGACTATCAATCATTCTGTAAGCATCTTTCTGTAAATACATACGAGGAACTCAAACCATACATTTCCCGTATGCAGGAGGGAGAAAAAAATATTTTATGGCCCGGAACTATAAAATGGTATGCCAAATCATCCGGTACAACAAATGACAAAAGCAAATTCATTCCTGTCAGCAAAGACAACTTAAAAGACACTCACTATCAGGGAGGATTTGATGCCGTTACAATGTATCTGGCCAATAACCCGAATAGTCAATTCTTTAGCGGTAAAGCACTTATCCTTGGCGGTAGCCACTCTCCCAATTACAATATCGCAAATAGTTTGGTCGGAGACTTGAGTGCCATTCTCATTGAAAACGCCAGCCGGTTTGTCAACCATTTCCGCATCCCCAAAAAGGAAATTGCATTGCTCAATGACTTTGAGGAAAAAAGAGAAAAAATTGCCAACGCAGCCATCAAGGAAAACATCACGAACTTAAGCGGCGTCCCTTCATGGATGCTGTCGGTCCTCACGCGCGCATTAGAAATCACTGGCAAGGAACATCTCAATGAAATTTGGCCCAATTTAGAAGTTTTCTTTCATGGTGGTGTTGCATTCACACCATATCGGGAGCAATATCAACACCTGATTCCTACAGGAAATATGCATTATATGGAAACATACAATGCCAGCGAAGGATTTTTCGGACTTCAAACAGATTTGAACGACCCGGCCATGACGCTCATGATAGATTACGGAGTTTTCTACGAATTCATCCCGATGGAAGATATTGAGCAACCAAATCCTCGAGTGGTTCCACTATGGGGCGTTGAAGTCGGCAAGAATTATGCCATAGTCATCAGTACGTCCTCAGGACTTTGGAGATATATGATAGGTGATACTGTTCGATTTACCCAAAAGGACCCATATAAATTCATCATAACCGGTAGAACAAAATTCTTTATCAATGCCTTTGGTGAGGAGCTCATCGTTGATAATGCAGAACACGGACTTAAAGAAGCTTGTGCAGCAACAGGCGCACAGGTATTGGAATATACAGCAGCTCCTGTTTTTATGGACAAGAAAGGAAAATGCCGCCACCAATGGTTGATTGAATTTTCTAAAACACCTGAATCTTTAGACTATTTTGCAGCAGTCTTAGACAAAAAACTTCAGGCCATCAATTCAGACTATGAGGCAAAAAGATACAAAGACATCACACTGCAACATTTGGAAATCATCCCTGCACGCAAAGGACTTTTCAATGATTGGCTGAAATCTAAAGGAAAATTGGGAGGACAACACAAGGTACCACGTTTAAGCAATACACGACAGCATATTGATGAACTTTTATTGATGAACCATTAAACATCTTTTTATGCAGAAAACAATATTTCATCACCATATCATACTTCTTTTATCCATAATCATTGCTGGCTGCGCCAGCATTGGTAGTCCGGACGGTGGCGCATATGATGAGACACCACCAAAAGTGGTGAAATGTGTTCCTGCAAACATGTCGGTGAACAACAACAAGAAAAAGATCAGTCTGACCTTTGACGAATACATCAATCTTGAAAAAGCGACAGAAAAGGTGGTCATATCTCCTCCGCAAGTGGAAATGCCGGAAATAAACACATCCGGTAAAAAAATCAACATCACTCTCTTTGACAGTTTGCAGAGCAATACAACTTATACCATAGACTTCTCAGATGCGATAGTAGACTTTAATGAAGGTAACCCCATGGGTAATTTCACTTATTCGTTCGCCACGGGTAACCATATCGATTCTATGGAAGTATCGGGCATCTTATTGGAAGCGGAAAATTTAGAACCTATCAAAGGTCTGTTAGTAGGTCTTTACTCAGACTTGTCGGATAGTGCCTTCACAACAAAACCGATACAAAGAGTGTCACGCACCAATAGCAAGGGAGAGTTTATCATCAAAGGTATCGCTCCCGGAAAATATCGTATTTATGCCTTGAACGATATGGATGCCAATTTTTACTATAGTCAAAAAAGTGAGAAATTGGCATTTGACACCATCATTATAGAACCTAAAAGCCAAACTGCATACCGCCAAGATACGGTTTGGATAGATAGTACAAGAATTGACACCATCAAAAACATTTCATATACTCATTTCACTCCTGACAACATCGTTCTTCGGGGATTCACAGAAGATTTCCAAAACCTTCACCTCCTGAAGGTAGAACGCCCCATCCCTGATAAATTTTCCATTTATTTTACCGGGCCATCAGACACCATCCCGGAAATAAAAGGGTTGAACTTTTCTGGTGTAGAGAACATTATATTGGAATCATCCTTGCATCATGACACGCTTACCTATTGGATTACTGACACATTGGTTTCCAATATGGACACACTATCCATCAGTATGACCTATTTGGATACAGACACACTAAACCAATTAGTCTATCGCACAGATACACTGGATATTACACCTAAAATAACACGTTCTCGTCAACGTAAAGAACTACAAGAAAAAATAAAAGAGTGGGAGAAAGCACAAGAAAAATTAAAGAAACGTCAAAAGGAGAAATACGAAGCTAAACCCAATCCTTATTTAAGGGAGGAACTGGTGTGTCAAGTCAAACCTTCTTCACAAATTGCTCCTAACCAAAACGTCACACTTACATTTGACGAACCGATTGCCGAAATGGATTCTTCCGCGTTCCATTTCTATAAGAAAAAAGATACGTTGTGGATTAAAGAACCTTATCTGTTGCTACCAACGGAAAACTCCATGAGAAGCTACACCTTATACGCTGAATGGCAGCCAGGAGAAAAGTACAAATTTGAAGTTGACAGCAATGCTGTAAGAAGCATTATAGGAAAGGTCAGTGCACCTATCAAAAAGGAGATTTCCGTCAGTCCGGAAGATGTATTTGGTTCGCTATTTATTAAGCTGATACTTCCAGACACCGGAGCTGTCGTCCAATTATTGGATAATAGCGACAAAGTCATTCGTGAAACCAAAGCCGTAGACAATCGTGCTGACTTCTACTACTTGCAACCCAAGGACTATTACATCCGTTTATATATCGACAAGAATGGCGACGGAAAGTGGACTACGGGTACATACGAAAGTGGAACACAACCGGAAGAAGTATTCTATTTCCCCAAACCAATTACATTGAAAGCACTATGGGAGATAGAACAAGACTGGAATGTACGAGGTATTCCTATTGAAAAACAGAAACCGGAAGCCATTACCAAACAAAAACCGGAAGCTGAGAAAAAAATCAAACAACGGAATGCTGAAAGAAACAAGAACCGATAATTTTCAC
>JAGBUF010000007.1 GCA_017630975.1 Paraprevotella sp.
CAAGGAATGATTGGTAAAATAGCAAAAGGTAACACTGCGATAACCGCACATAGTATAGAAGGATAACGACACGAAACATGAAAGAAAAAC
Source organism: Paraprevotella sp. (assembly GCA_017630975.1). Taxonomy (GTDB): domain Bacteria; phylum Bacteroidota; class Bacteroidia; order Bacteroidales; family Bacteroidaceae; genus Paraprevotella. Next base: position 91 of record JAGBUF010000007.1, read on the forward strand.
TAATTATATACCAGGTATTTACACGACTTTTTGGGAACGACCGCACCAATTGCAAAAACAACGGTTCAAAAAAAGAAAACGGATGCGGGCACTTCTCCGACTTCACACTGAAAGCCCTTGAAGAAATCAAGCATCTTGGTGCCACTCACATTTGGTATACAGGTGTCATTGAACATGCCACACAAACGCAATACAAAGAATACGGTATTACCCCGGACCATCCTGCCATTGTGAAAGGTAAGGCCGGTTCACCCTATGCCATCAAGGACTACTACGACATTGATCCGGATCTTGCCGACAAACCAGAGGAAAGAATGAAAGAATTTCAGAATCTGATCAGTCGCACACATAGAGCCGGTTTGAAAATGATTATTGACTTCGTTCCGAATCACGTGTCACGCCAATATAAATCAGATAGCAAACCCAAAGGTGTAAAAGATTTAGGAGAAGATGACAACAAAGACCATGCATTCAATCCACAAAACAACTTTTACTATATTCCCGGACAACTGTTCTATCCTGACTTTGATTTGAAACAGGATGCATCGAGCCCATATTATGAAATGCCGGCTCGAGCTACAGGAAACGATAATTTCTCCCCATCACCCAGCCGTAACGATTGGTACGAAACCATTAAATTGAATTATGGAATAGACTACTGCGGTGGCGGACACCGTCATTTCCAGCCCACCCCATCTACATGGATCAAAATGCGCGATATTTTGCTATTCTGGGCAGCAAAAGGAATTGATGGTTTCCGTTGCGACATGGCAGAGATGGTTCCAGCTGAATTCTGGGGATGGGTCATTCCACAAGTAAAGGAGCAATTCCCTGACATCATCTTCATTGCTGAAGTGTACAACCCCAATGAATATCGCAACTACATCTATAATGGCAGATTTGATTATTTATATGACAAGGTTGGATTATACGACACATTGAGGGGTGTCACCTGTAACTACAGTTCTGCACGTCAAATTACCAATTGTTGGCAGAGTATTGACGACATCAAGGACCACATGCTCAACTTCCTGGAAAACCACGACGAACAACGTTTAGCATCAGACTTCTTTGCAGGTAATGCAGAAAAAGGGAAAGCTGCATTAGTGGTCAGTGCTTGTATGGGAGAAAACCCAATGATGATCTACTTCGGACAGGAACTGGGTGAACGTGGAATGGACAATGAAGGTTTCAGCGGACTTGACGGTCGCACCACCATCTTTGACTATTGGTGCGTTGACACCCTCCGCCGTTGGCGCAACAAAGGTAAATTCGACGGAACATTGCTGACCGAGCAAGAAAAGGAACTGAAAATTTACTACAAAAAGGTACTCAATCTCTGCAACGAAGAAAAAGCACTGTGCGAAGGGACTTTCTATGACCTGATGTATGTCAATGACCACTCCGTTCATTTCAATGCCGACAGGAACTACACGTTCGTACGCAAGTACAACAACGAAATTATCCTAGTCATTGCAAACTTTGAAGACACAGACAAGACCATAGGCATCAATCTTCCCAAGCATCTTTTTGAGTTCTATAATATACCCGAAAAGAAAAAAGTAGTAGCCATAGACCTTCTTCAAAATACAACCGAACAGGTTGCATTCAATAGTGCACAACGACTGATGACACAAGTTCCAGCCCACTGTGGTAAGTTACTAAAAATCAAAATTTAATCGTGTGTAATATTAACAATAAAGGGTGCAACTTTAACGGTTGCACCCTTTATTGTTATCTTGACAGGATTTATTTTAGTCCTCTGTTCTTCAACAAAGGATCAATATTGGGCTCCTTGCCACGGAAATTCACATACATTACCATTGCATCATCAATAGCTCCTGGTTGCAACACATATCTACGGAACTTCTCAGCCACCTCCGCATTGAAAATGTCACCGGTTTCCTTATATGCTTCAAATGCATCTGCATCAAGTATTTCTGACCATAAATAACTATAATAACCAGCAGTATAACCGCCACCCATCGTATGATTGAAATAAGTTGTACGATAACGTGCCGGAATCTGACGAAGCAACCCTTGTTTAGCCAATGTCATCTGCTCAAAATCCATCACATCAAACCCTGCAGGTATCTCATTCATTGAATGGAAATCCATATCCAGCAACGAAGCTGCCACATATTCTGTCGTAGCAAAACCTTGACCATATTTACCGCATTGATTGAAGCGCTCAACCAACTCATCAGGAATCAACTCATTGGTTTGATAATGCTTAGCATACTCCTTCAATAATTCCGGTTCAAAAGTCCAATGCTCGTTCACTTGCGACGGCAACTCCACAAAGTCGCGTGGCACTCTTGAAATACCGTAGTAATGAACATCACGGAACAAGTTATGCAAAGCATGACCAAATTCATGGAACATCGTTGTCGCCTCATCAGGTGTCAGCAAAGCAGGATTCCCTTCAGACGGTTTTGTAAAGTTGCATACTATTGTCACCACAGGTGCTACCTTCTTGCCATCCTTATATGTTTGTGCCCGGTACTGACTGCACCATGCACCACCTCTCTTACTTTCGCGTGGGAAGAAATCAAAATACAACACACCTAGATGACTACCATCCTTATCCTTAGCTTCATAGGCTATGGCATCGGGATGCGGAAGAGGTATCTCATTAATAGTTTCAAATGTCACACCATAAAGTTTATTGGCAAAGAGGAACATACCATCACGTACATTTTCCAATTTCAAGTATGGACGTATGGTACTCTCATCAAAATCGTACTTTGCTTTCTTTGCACGATCGGCATAATAACGCCAATCCCAACCTTCAGGCTCAAAGTCCTTACCATCTTTCTTTATTTCTGCTTTAATATCATCCAATTCTGCTTTTGCCTTCGCTAAAGCCGGCGTCCATACTTGATACAACAAATCATATACTGCCGCAGATGTTTTTGCCATTCGGGTTTCTAATACAAACGACGCATAATCTTCATACCCCATAAGTTTAGCCTTTTCCAGACGTGCAGCTACCAGACGTGCACAAACAGTTTTATTGTCATTATCGTTCCAGTTGTTACCTCTATTGATATAACCTTTGAAAATTTGCTCACGCAATTCTCGGTTGTCTGCATATTGAAGGAAAGGCATCACACTCGGATTATGTAGCGTAAACACCCATTTTCCCGACTCACCACATGCCTTTGCAGTCTCTGCTGCTACCGCAACAAGTCCATCAGGCAAACCAGCCAAGTCTTCCTTTTTATCCACGACAAGACGGAAAGCATTGGTCTCTTTCAACATATTTTCTCCAAAGGTAGTTTGTAAAGAAGATATTTCGATATTCAGTTCACGGAGTTTCGCCTGACTCACCGAATCTAAATTCGCACCTCCACGCACAAACCCATCATAAACC
>JAGBUF010000238.1 GCA_017630975.1 Paraprevotella sp.
TACATATTGTGTTCCAAATATTCATTGTGCTATGTTTTAATACACAAAGTTATTTATTTATATTCATTTAACCAAGTGATATTCATAAATACAGTTATTGCTCCTCGCGAAGTCGGAAGCAATAACTTTTATAATGAAAACTCTCTCTTTACTCTTTGCACTGTACTAACGCTAACGCTTGAAAGCCACGATTAAGCGAGTGCAAAGGCAATGTATTTACTTTGCCGAGCGGTAGTGGGTTCGTGAAACAAAATTTTGCTGTGTTTCGTACAGAGTAACCACGCTTTAAGAATGAAATAACCTCTGCTTTTTGAGGGCAGAGGTTATTCGAATATGCTTAAAAAGGGATTTTTATTACTCCCACTCGATCGTTGCAGAAGGTTTCGGTGACATATCATAGCAAACACGATTCACCGTAGGAACTTCTTTCAAAATACGATCGGTAATCTTCATCAAAATGGCCCAATCTATCTGTTCAATCGTTGCGGTCATCGCATCAATAGTATTGACAGCACGAATGATAACAGGCCAATCGTATGAACGTGCATTATCACGTACACCTACACTCTTGAAGTCAGGCACGACAGTAAAGTATTGCCATACTTTCTTGTCCAAACCTGCTTTTTGGAACTCATCGCGAAGAATGGCATCACTCTCACGCAATGCTTCCAAACGGTCGCGAGTGATAGCACCCAAACAACGAACGCCCAAACCAGGACCCGGGAACGGTTGACGGTATACCATTTCGTATGGCAAGCCCAATTCCAAACCACAGGCACGAACCTCGTCCTTGAACAACTGACGCAATGGTTCTACCAATTCAAACTGCAAATCTTCAGGCAGACCACCTACGTTGTGGTGACTCTTCACGCACTTCGCTGTCTTTGTACCACTCTCTACAATATCAGGATAAATAGTACCTTGACCTAAGAAATCAATACCATCCAATTTACGTGCTTCTTCCTCGAACACACGGATGAATTCACCACCGATAATCTTACGCTTCTCTTCAGGATCAGCAACTCCTGCCAACAAATTCAAGAAACGATCGGTAGCATCAACATATACAAGGTTAGCACAAAGTTGATTACGGAAAACTTCCACCACAGCTTCAGACTCGCCCTTGCGCATCAAACCATGATTCACGTGTACACACACCAAATTCTCGCCGATAGCTTTCAAAAGAAGTGCAGCAACAACAGAACTGTCCACACCTCCGGACAAAGCTAACAATACTTTCTTATCCCCTACCTGACGACGAATCAGTTCAACCTGATCTGCCACAAAGTTCTTCATGTTCCAGTTAGCTTCAGCCTTACAAGTATCAAACACGAACATGCGCAACGCATTCTTGATACCTTCTTCATCGTTACCGAATTGAGGCAACTTAATCTTACACTTAGCCTTATCATGTCCTGCTGCAATAACAGGGAATCCTGCTTCATAAATCTCCGGCAACACATCGATAGCCACGCCATCGATAACATTATTAGGACCGCCATTGATAATAATACCTTTCACGTTGGGAAGTGCCTTCAACTCCTCTGCTGTGATATCATGAGGATAAATCTCACTATATACACCTAACGCACGGATTGCACGAGCCACCACCGTATTTTCGTGGCTACCCAAATCCAAAATCACAATCATGTCCTGTTTCATCTTTTTTTATTTGAAATGGTTACTATTCTTGTTTGTATGTATCAATAGCTTGCACCTATTGAAAAATATGTCGCAAAAGTACAATAATTTATCAAAAAAATAACGCTATTTTTTCGAAAAAATAATGCTATTCACTCAAAAAAAACTCAGCCTTTTCCAACGAATCCAATTTACCGACATCCATCAATCTCAAATCAGGATAGGGACACCCATAGATTGGCACTTTATCACATACCGACAGATAGAAATCTATGATGGAGAATTTATCGCCCCATTGTGAGAAATAAGGGAACAAGCGACTGGAAAACATGTGCACACCGGCAAAGGCCAATTTCTTGCATGCATTAAGATCCAAATCGGGATATGGCGACTTTACCTCACCGGTCTTCACGTTTGTCCATCCCACCAAACGGTTCTCCTCATTGAAAAGGAGATACCTTTGTGTCTCACGTTCGCTGACTAACAATAATGCCGCACACCCTGTACCCAAACGATAAAACTCCAACAAGTTCACATTGCTCAAAATATCCACATTATGTACGAGAAAAGAAGAATCTTCCGCCATCTGTTCTTTCAACAAAGACACTGCTTTTTTGATACCACCTCCGGTTTCGAGTAACTGTTCACGTTCGTCACTGAAACCAACTCGTAAACCGAACGAATCATTCTCATTCACATAATCTATAATCTGTTGGGCAAAGTGATGCACATTGATAACGACATCCGTAAAGCCGGCAGATTTGAGTTTTTCCATCAACATCCCCAATAGTGGTTTCCCGCCAACCGGCACAAGAGCTTTGGGCATCGTATCAGTCAGTGGTTTCAAACGGGTTCCTAACCCTGCAGCAAATATCATTGCTTTCATACCATTCTTAATTTTCTTTTGTAAATACCGTTTCTATTCCTTGTTCTCGGTGACAAAGACATACCTTCACTCCGAATTTGGCATGAAGATGCTCAGCGAGGTGTTGTGCAGAATATACACTGCGATGCTGACCTCCTGTACAACCGAACGAAAACATCAAGTCGGTAAAGCCTCTTTCCAAATAACGTGCTACATGCACATCTGCCAATTGATATACACTCTCAAGGAATGTCAGTATCTCTCCATCATCCTCAAGAAATTGGATGACTGGTTCGTCTAATCCGGTCAATTTCTTATAAGGTTCATATCGCCCGGGGTTGTGTGTACTGCGGCAATCAAAGACATAACCGCCACCATTCCCACTTATATCCTCCGGTATTCCTTTCTTATAGGAAAAACTAAACACACGCACCACCAATTCTTTCTTTTCATCTTTATCAGGAATCGATGTCGCTGTTTTTTTCGGTTGCAACGACGGCAATGTCACTTATTGCTGTAAAACAGAATGCAAATAAGGATAATCACAGACTCCACCGGCTAACAATGCACTCAAGTTTTCTATCGCAGAGGGAATACTTTCCAAAAAATGTTTCTTCCTTTCAAAATATCCTCTGAATCCGTATGCGCCCAACACCTGCAATGTACGGAATAGAACGAACAAGCGCAATCTTTTATGGAACAGCACCCTGTCCACTTCTATGTATTCGCTGAGAGCATCCAAATAGACTTCAATCATCTCATTGCGCAAATTTGTTGAATAGTGAGCAGAAGCTTGCCAAAGAAAACTCGCCACATCGTACTCCAATGGACCTTTCCGCCCTCCTTGAAAATCAATAAAACAAGGATTACCATCGGCATCCAACATTACATTACGCGCTTGAAAATCCCGATAAAGGAAGGTAGATGAGGATGAGTTCATCAAGTCTCTTGCCAAACAATGGAAATCTTTTTCAAGACGTAACTCATGAAAGTCAATACCGGTCGCTTTCAGAAAACAATACTTGAAATAGTTCAGGTCAAACATCACATTCGTTACATCCATCTCCTCCTGCGGATAACAATGAGAAAAATCAAGTCCTTCTGCGCCTCTCACTTGTAGTGCAGGTAATAAAGCCATTGTGCGCCGTAAGAGTTCTTTTTCCTCCTCATCATACATGCCCCCTGACTTTCTACCTTTGGCTATAGCATCAAACAAGGACATACTTCCCAAGTCTTGTTGCAAGTAACGCATGCTATCCGCAGATACAGCATACACCTCCGGCACCGGTAAGCCCTTTGGGACAAAATGCGTAGCTAAATAGATAAAGGCTTCGTTTTCTTCACAAGATGTTCCCACCACACCAATCACTGTTTTACCTGTGCAGGAAGATAATCTATAATACACTCGATTACTTCCGGCTCCTGCCAACGGAGCGACATTCAACGGTTCTTCACCACTCCACTCTTTATATAACTCAACTAAATGCTGCATCACATTATTTTTTTCTTTGCCATATCATCAACACTTTGCGACGAATGGCATAAACATTCAAAACACTCACCATCAGAAACAATCCGGCACCACACCAATATATCAACAACGACGTTGAATCTCCGACTTCCGGATAAATTTTCCAAATCATTTCCAAATATGCATTACGGATTAAAGACAACAGGAAGAACGCCAGGAACATGACGAGAAGGTTCAAATCTACAGTCAGGATCTGATAAGGATATGCCACCTGACGAGGAGAATAACCCATCAGCAACAGATTCTCCATTTTTACCGTATTCTTCTGTATGAGTAGATAAATACTTAGCATCATCACATAGAAAGAAAGAAGACTGATAAGAACTCCTACCGCCATTACTATAGCAATTACCACCTTGAAAAAATAAGCTGCCTTACCGACATTCAACCTATCCACCTCTGCTTCATATCCATTCACCTGGAAATATGCTGCGATATCCGCATCTGCAGGATTGTTCACCTCAACTATCAAACGCTGTGGAAGCACATCGGATTGGGGAGCACAAAGAGAATTGCTCCACTCCATAAACGCTTGTGGAACAAGTATGGTATTCAAGCGATTTGTAAATCCTACTATCTTACCTTTCATCATCTGACCATTGTCGGCAGCACCAACATAAAGATTCAGATTTATCATACCCAACAGACCTTCGGACACTTTTGGCAATGAACGACTTTGAGCAAAACCGAAATTATATATTGACAGATAGTTTCTCGGAATGATAATGGGGACTACATTCTGATGTTCATCAAAAGACCAATGACTCAAATCTACATCTAAATAAGCATCCGGCACAGACTCAAAAAACAAATCGGTACTCATGTATGGTAATCCATCCATTCCCAGACTACCTCTCACCGGATAATGATTTGATGTGAACGGAGCGACAGAGACGCAAAAATCTTGCTGTTTCA
>JAGBUF010000030.1 GCA_017630975.1 Paraprevotella sp.
TCCTTCTGCAATCATGTTCTGAACTTCCTGTGTCCAACGAACAGATGCAGTGAGTTGAGCAATGAGATTGGCTTTTATTTCTTCTGCATCACTGTGCGCCTTAGCATCAACATTTTGGTATACTGCGCATTTAGGTGTGTTGAATGTTGTTGATGCAATAGCGGCTTCAAGTTCATCTTTTGCCGGTTGCATAAGAGGGGAGTGGAATGTACCACCGACCGGTAGAGGAAGTGCTCTCCTTGCACCGGCTTCTTTTAGTTTTACACATGCTTCGTTTACTGCATCTATGTTTCCGCTGATGACTAGCTGACCTGGACAGTTGTAGTTTGCCGGAACGACCACATGGTTGATTTTGCTGATAGATGAACATATTTGTTCAATCGTTTCGTCGTCTAATCCCACAATGGCTGCCATTGTTGATGGGGTTGCCTCGCATGCTTTTTGCATTGCCATGGCACGTGCGTAGACTAATTTTAATCCATCTTCAAAGTTAAGTACACCTGCGGCAACTAATGCAGAGAACTCACCGAGAGAATGTCCGGCTACCATTTCCGGCGTAAAGTTTTCGCCCATACATAATGCAGAAATGACAGAATGTAGAAATACTGCGGGTTGTGTTACTTTGGTTTGTTTCAGCTCTTCGTCTGTTCCATTGAACATGATATCTGTAATGCGAAAGCCAAGAATGTCATTGGCTGTCTCGAATAGCTCCTTTGCTAATGGGTGGTTGTCGTAAAGGTCCTTACCCATGCCTACAAATTGTGCTCCCTGACCGGGAAATACAAATGCTTTCATATTCGTTTATATAATATTGTTAGAATATTTGACTGCAAAGTTAATAAAAGTCGGTGTTATTTAATAATAATAGAAAAGAAATAGATAAATGTAGGGTTTTGTAAGAACTTAGATAAACAAAAATGCTTTTTTTCAAAAAAAATGTAAGAGATTAAAAAATAATTGTAAATTTGTATTTATAATTATCTCTTGAATTTAAGACATGGAAAAAAGCAATAATCATTTGGTAATCATGGCTGGCGGTATAGGTAGCCGATTTTGGCCGATGAGTACTCCGGAACGGCCTAAGCAGTTTATTGATGTGTTGGGATGCGGACGTACTTTATTGCAACTTACTGCCGATCGTTTTAAGAATGTTTGTCCTCCTGAAAATATTTGGGTGGTTACATCAGAGGCTTATGCTGAGATAGTAAGAGAGCAATTGCCGGAAATTCCTGTGCAGAATATTTTGAAAGAACCATGCCGCAGAAATACGGCTCCATGTATAGCTTACGTGAGTTGGCGTATCAAGAAAATGAATCCAAAAGCGAATATTGTCGTATCACCCAGCGATCATGTTGTGATGGATGTCAAAGAGTTTGAGCGTGTTATACTTTCCAGTCTGAACTTTACTTCTACCACTGATGCGATACTGACATTGGGAATGAAACCGAATCGTCCGGAAACCGGATATGGTTATATTCAAGCAGACTTGAGTATGGCATCGGCACGAAACAAAGAGGTTTTCAGGGTGGACTCTTTTAGAGAAAAACCAGATCTTGCAACAGCTACCAAGTATATCCAAAAGAATAATTACTTCTGGAATGCCGGCATTTTTATTTGGAATGTGAGTACGATTGTGAATGCTTTCAGAGTATATCAACCCAATATTTCTGATATTTTTGAAAATATCATGCCGATATTAGGTACTGATAAGGAACAGGAGGTAATCAATGAAGAGTTTCCGAAATGCGATAATATTTCTGTAGACTATGCTATTATGGAAAAGGTAGAAGAAATCTTTGTGTTCCCTGCCAACTTCGGATGGAGTGACTTGGGTACATGGGGGTCGTTGCATGAACATACATCACAGGATGCTTATGGTAATGCATGTATCGGTAAAAATATCTCTTTATTTGAAACGCGAAACTGCATGATCCATACAACAGAGGAAAAGAAAGTAGTGGTGCAAGGCTTGGATGGATATATCGTTGCTGAAAAAGATGGTACATTGTTGATTTGTAAGTTGTCTGAAGAACAAAGAATAAAACAGTTTAGTGAGTAAACAGGCTGATATGAGATATAAAATGCGCCGGATTCGTGTGAGTCCGGCGCGTTTTTAGTAAATATGGTTCTTTATTTGTTCTTCTTGCTCCACGTGTCTTTCAATCCAACAGTACGATTGAAAATCAGATGTTCTGATGTGCTGTCTTGATCCATTGTAAAGTAACCTGTGCGTTGGAATTGTAAATAATCAAGAGGCTTCATCGTCGCTGCGAATTTTTCCACATAGCAGTTGGTCAGTACTTTTAAGGAATCCGGATTCAGTAACTCGCGGAAATCACGTTCGTCAATGCTTGGGTTTTCGACACTGAACAGACGATCGTACAAGCGGACTTCTGCAGGGACGCAATGTGCGCAACTTAACCAGTGTAGTGTGCCTTTTACTTTACGATCAGAACCAGGCATTCCACTCTTTGATTCCGGATCGTATTCGCAATATACTTCTACGACATTACCTTCTTCGTCCTTCTTGCAACCAGTGCATTTGACGATGTAGGCACTCTTCAGACGTACTTCGTTGCCTGGTGTAAGACGGAAGTATTTCTTTGGTGCGTCTTCCATGAAGTCATCTTGCTCAATCCATAATTCACGACTGAACTCAATGGTGTGCTTTCCTTCTTCCGGTTTCTCCGGATTGTTGACACATTCCAATTCTTCAACTTGCCCTTCGGGGTAGTTGGTGATGATGAGTTTTATCGGGTTAAGGACTGCCGAAACACGTGTGGCACGAGTATTTAAATCTTCTCGTACTGCCGCTTCCAACATGGCAAAGTCATTCAGTGCATCAAATTTGGTATAACCAATCATGTCAATAAACTTACGGATGGATTCCGGTGAGTAGCCACGACGTCTGTAACCACAAATGGTCGGCATACGAGGGTCGTCCCAACCATTGACCAATCCTTCTTTTACCAGTGCCAAAAGTTTACGTTTGCTCATGACTGTGTAAGTCAGGTTCAGACGATTGAACTCAATTTGTCTTGGTCGGTTGTCGTTCAAGTCTTTGCCTTCTTTCAGTTCGTCAATATAATGGTCGTATAATGGACGATGGGGGACAAATTCAAGTGTACAGATGGAGTGGGTGACTCCTTCGAAAAAGTCACTTTGACCGTGTGCAAAATCATACATCGGGTACGCTTTCCATTTGCTTCCTGTGCGGTGATGCTCCTTGTTGATGATTCGGTACATGATAGGGTCGCGGAAGTGCATGTTCGGGTTTGCCATATCAAGTTTCGCGCGTAATACCATTGAACCTTCCTCTGCCTCTCCGCTATTCATCTTATAGAACAACTCTAGGTTTTCTTCTATGGGTCGATCACGATAAGGGCTGTTTGTTCCGGGTTGGGTGGGCGTTCCTTTTTGTGCAGCTATCTCCTCACTGGTTTGTTCATCAATATATGCTTTGCCCTCTTTGATGAGTCTTTCAGCAAAATCCCAAAGTTGTTGGAAATAGTCGGATGCATGATAAATATTACCCCATTCGAAACCTAACCACTTGATGTCTTCTTTGATGGCTTCAACATACTCAGTGTCTTCTTTAATTGGGTTGGTGTCGTCTAAACGTAAGTTGCAGACACCACCATATTTCTGCGCAATACCAAAGTCCATGCAGATGGCTTTTGCATGTCCGATATGTAGATAGCCATTTGGTTCAGGTGGGAAACGAGTCTGAAGTCTTCCACCATTTTTACCAGCCTTCAATTCCTCCGTTACAATTTCTTCTACGAAATTAAGGCTTTTCTTTTCTGTTGTTTCAGTGTTATTGTTTACTGTCATAGCCTTTTATTGTCTTGCTTAAATGATGCGCAAAGATACAAAAAGTAAAGAAATTATGGTTGATTTTATAAAATAATAATTAAGCGTCGTTAAAAACCTGATTTATGAAGAATCTTCTATATGTTAGATTTCATTTTCCCCACCTTATTATATATAGTATTTTTGTCATTGAAGTGTTTATTTTACACTTTTATTAAAAAAAGTTTGCAAAAAGTTTGTTCATTGTTTTAAAAGGTTCTATCTTTGCATCCGCTTTCGGTAATTCACCGGGGCATTGAAA
>JAGBUF010000239.1 GCA_017630975.1 Paraprevotella sp.
AGTTATTTTGATTAAAAACTATAACTAAGCAAATGACCTACGACGAAGCCGTTGAATATTTGTATAATAGTGTACCTTTGTTCCAGAATGTCGGTGCAGGTGCATACAAAGAAGGATTGTCCACTACATTACTTTTAGATGAGCATTTCGGACATCCACACTTAGCATACAAAACCATTCATATCGGTGGTACAAACGGCAAGGGGTCATGTAGTCATACCATTGCAGCTATACTACAAGAAGCTGGTTATAAGGTGGGTTTATATACATCACCGCATTTAATTGATTTCAGAGAACGTATCCGTATCAACGGAAAAATGATACCACAAGAGAGAGTCGTTTCATTCGTTAAGGATGAACGCTCTTTTTTCGAACCTTTACAACCCTCTTTTTTTGAGCTGACCACTGCTTTGGCATTCAAGTATTTTGCCGAGCAGAAGGTGGATATAGCCGTAATTGAGGTGGGACTTGGTGGTAGATTGGATTGTACAAATATTATCAGTCCTACACTATCTATCATAACAAATATCAGTTTTGATCATGTCCAATTTCTTGGTGATACATTAGAAAAGATTGCTTATGAAAAGGCAGGTATCATCAAAAATAATATTCCTATAATCATTGGCGAAACTACTGAAGAAACAAAGCCTGTTTTTGTAACTGTCGCAAAGGAAAAACAAGCCAAAATACGTTTTGCCAATGAAGAAAAGGAAATTCTCGGTCATAAGAGAACGGCGTCTGGACTGTGCTATAACACAAAACATTACGGAACGATAGAAGCTACTTTGTCCGGAGAATGTCAAATCAAGAATACGGCAACCATCATTTGTGCGGTGGATGAACTAATCAGTCATGATTTTCATATCAATGAGAATCATATTAAAAATGGATTCTCTAAGGTGTGTGAACTGACGAATCTACAAGGAAGATGGCAAAAAATTGCCCACAAACCGACAATTATCTGTGATACAGGACACAATGTTGCCGGCATTAAATATATAGTAAAACAATTGAAGGAGCAAGAAGCCAAACAATTGCACATTGTAATGGGAATGGTGAATGATAAAGATATAAACAAGGTGCTGTCGCTACTCCCCCCATCTGCTCATTATTATTTCGCCAAGGCGAGTGTCAAGCGCGCTTTAAATGAAAACGAGTTATCTGTTCTTGCCTCTCATCATGGTTTGACTGGCTGCACTTACAAAGATGTACCTTCAGCTTATAAGGAAGCTATCAAAAACGCGCACGAAGACGACTTGATTTTTATAGGCGGTAGCACTTTTATCGTAGCAGATTTCCTCGCTTTTTTGGGGAAATAAATTTATTTAATTTTATTCTGCAAGATTTTCCATTATCTTTTTTAACTTTTTCTTTTGAGTTAAGAAAGATTTTATTTTAATTTGCATAAAGATTATTTTAACTTTAAATCAAAGGCCGATGAACACAGAAAATATTTGTGGCCTCAGACGTGAAGACTTTCAATCTGAGGTACAAGGAAAACAAACAGATTTATTTGTCCTGAAAAACAACAAAGGATGTGAAGTAGCCATTACAAATTACGGCGGAGCATTAGTGGCAATCATGGTTCCTGACCGTAATGGAAAAATGGCTAATGTTGTACAAGGACATGACAATATTGAAGAGGTTATCACAAGTCCGGAACCATTCTTGAGTACTTTGATCGGACGATATGGTAATCGTATCTGCAAAGGTAAATTCACGCTTGAAGGCAAAGAATATTCCTTGGCTATCAATAATGGTCCTAACCACTTGCATGGTGGTCCTACCGGATGTCATGCACGTGTTTGGGATGCAGAGCAGAAAGATGCTCAGACATTAGTACTCAACTACACTTTCGCTGATGGTGAAGAAGGGTTCCCCGGTAATTTGGAAATGGAAGTTGTTTATACTTTTACAGATGAAAATGAGCTTGTTATTGACTATAAGGGAAGTACAGACAAAACCACCATCGTTAATATGACCAACCATGGTTTCTTCTCTTTAACAGGAATTGCAAACCCGACACCAACCATTGATGATTTAGTTTGCGAAATCAATGCTGACTTTTATGTTCCTATCGATGATACGTCTATTCCACTTGGAGAGGTAGCTTCTGTAACTGGAACTCCTTTTGATTTCACGACAGCGAAACCTGTTGGTAAAGATATTGATGCAGATCATATCCAAATCAAGCATGGTGCAGGTTATGACCACTGCTGGGTATTAAATAAGAAAGAAGTGGGTGAATTGAGCTATGCTGCTAAAATAACAGACCCGAATACAGGGCGTACCATGGAAGTTTATACGACTGAACCTGGTGTGCAGGTTTACACAGACAACTGGGCTACAGGTTATAAAGGACAACATGGCGCTACATTCCCAAAGAGAAGCGGCATCTGCTTTGAAGCTCAACATTTCCCCGACTCTCCTAACCGCCAGCACTTCCCCAGTGTTGTACTGAAACCTGGTGAAACTTACACTCAAAGAACTGTGTATAAGTTTGGTGTAGAAAAGTAATTATTTTTAAACATTAAATATTTAATAATATGAGTACAAAACAAACACCGAACTATACGTTCGCTTTAATTATCGTTATTGCGGTTTGCTTCCTTATTGGATTCGTTACCACAATGAACAACTCAATGATTGAGTTTTGCAAGAAAGCTTTTGACCTGAGCGACGCACAAGGTCAATTGGTTAACACAGCATTCTATGGTGCTTATGCCATGTCAATTCCATTTGGTTTTATGATGAGTAAGATTGGTTACAAAAAGACTTTGATTTTAGGTCTTGCAGTAGTTGGTCTTGGCTTTATCATCAACTGGGCAGCGATTTCTACCAATTTACAAGCTGACACAGCAGTTGTTTATGCTTATTTCTTGGGTAGTATGTTCGTTGTTGCATTGGGTATCGTTATGTTGCAATTGGTTGCCAATCCATACGTGATGGTACTTGGTGCGCCCGAAGGCGGTGCGTTCCGTATGACTTTGTCACAAGCATTGAACTCTGTAGCAACAACATTGGCACCTATTTTTATCGGTGCTGTTATCATAGGTGATCAAATACCTACTCCGGGCGCAGTGCCTGCACCTTATTTAGGTTTAGGTATCTTTACACTGTTGCTTTGTGTCATCTTGGTATTCTTGAAACTTCCTGAAATCAAGGAAGAAGAGCAAGCTGAAGCAGTCGGCGGCGTAGAAAAAGAATATAAGAGCAGTGTATTCAAATATCCTCATGTTTGGTGCGGTGCTTTAGGTATCTTCTTCTATATGGGTCTGGAAATCGGTATTCCGTCCATGCTACCTGCTTACTTTAAGGCAAATCCTGATTTGGGTATTACTTTGTTCGGTACTACTTATAACACAGCAACCGACTTCTTGACCTTCTATTGGGGAGGTATGATGGTAGGTCGTTTCATTGGTGCAGCCGTATTAAGTAAGTTCCAACCCCGCGTATTGTTGACATTCTGCTTGGCAGGTGGTGCGATTTGTGTTGGTACAAGTTTCTTGCTTTCAGGTATGGCGTCCGTATTCTGCATGTTGGCAGCCGGATTGTTCCACTCAGTAATGTGGCCGTTGGTATTCAACCTTGGTTTGCAAGAGTTAGTTCCTCACACTAAAGCCGCTTCAGGAATTATCAATTTAGGCGTAG
>JAGBUF010000240.1 GCA_017630975.1 Paraprevotella sp.
GAAAATGGTTTACACCATCGTTTCTGAAACGGAAGCCAATCTGAAAGAGGGTAAAATCTCTATCCAAACCCCTATTGCACAAGGACTATTGGGCAAGAAGGTGGGCGATATCGCAGAGATCAAGATTCCACAAGGAACCATCCAACTGGAAATTACCAACATCTCTTTTGAGTAATCGGTTATGGCCACTATTTTCAGTAAAATCGTAGCTGGAGAAATTCCTAGTTACAAATGCGCAGAAAACGATAAATTCTACGCATTCCTTGACATCAATCCATTGGTAAAAGGGCACACACTGGTCATCCCTAAACGCGAGGTGGATTATATCTTCGACTTGACAGACGAAGAATTGGGAGAGATGCAAATCTTTGCCAAGCACGTGGCTATCGCCATCAAGAAGGCTTTCCCTTGCATCAAAGTTGGACAAGCCGTATTAGGACTTGAAGTGCCACATGCTCATATCCACTTGATTCCGATGCAAAGCGAAAAAGATATGTTGTTCACTAACCCCAAACTGCAGTTGAGTGCGGATGAATTCCAAAATATCGCACAACAGATTCTGAACAACTACAACGAAACATACGCATAAAGAGAAAGCGCAATCACCGAAATGATTGCGCTTTCCTTTTTATATATAGGATTTTATATAAATTCTTCTCCCAACTTCATCTGTGCATCCGTCATCAAACGACGAAGCGTAGCATTATCTTCTTTGGGACAAATCATCAACACATTTCCTTGTTCAGCCACGACAAAATCTTTCAAACCGGCAATAACTGCCACACGTCCCTTTGGCAAACAAACCACATTCCCTTGACTGTTGTAAAGCAAAGCTTCTGTATTGAGCAACACATTATCCTGACTGTCATGTTGCGTATCATTGTGCAATGAGCACCACGAACCCAAATCTGCCCAACCAAAGTCACACACCTGAACATAGACATTCTCGCTCTTCTCCAGAATACTATAATCCAATGACATATTGGGTAAAGTATCAAAATGCTTCGGTACGCTGCACGGTCCACACCCTTCAATACCGATAGAAGATTCTGTCAGACTGTCGCGATAGTCGGGCACCAAGTCGTGAATGGCCTTCATCATAGCATTCACATTGTACAAATACAAACCGGTGTTCCAATAGAACTCACCGCTTTCCATGAAAACCTTGGCAAAATCCAAAGCCGGTTTTTCGGTGAAAGATTTCACTTTGGCAAAGGTGCCTTCCTGCATTTCTTCGTGAGCCTGAATATAACCATAACCGGTATCAGGACGAGTGGGACGCACGCCCATAGTCAGCAGGCAATTCTCCTTTTCCACGAAATCCAAACCACTGAGCACATTCTGTACGAAATGCTTTTCCTCAAGAATCAACTGGTCCGCCGGGGAAACGATAACACGAGCATCAGGACAGGCATGAGCGATACAAGTTGTCGCCCATGCCACACTGGGCAATGTATTACGACGGATGGGTTCTTCCAAAATCTTACAAGAACAAATACCGGGAATCTGTTGCTTTACCAAATCCACATATTGCTCATTGGTAACAACATAGATATTCTCAGGGGCTATAAATTCCGAGAAGCGGTCATAAGTTTGTTGCAGCAACGTGCGCCCTGTTCCGAACCAATCCAAAAATTGCTTGGGCAATTCCACACGACTCACCGGCCACAACCGACTTCCTATACCTCCTGCCAAAATAACACAATAATTATTCTTATTTGTTTCCATAATGCATCAGACGTGTTTATCAACCGCTAAGATATAGCTTTTTTTCAAAAGAAAAGCGAAACCCTCCATTTAAAAACCTTAAATAAACATTATCAAGTACAAAAAGCACACCATCACCTCTCAAACTATTTTAATTGTTTAATTTTTTGATTTCTATTTTCGTCTTTTCAAAAAAAAGAATTTTCTTTGCACCATACGAATCCAAAAACAAACGTTATGAAGAAACTACGTTATTTCATCTACACATTACTTGCTGTTGCAGTAATTATGACCATTGTTTACAAAATGATGGACTGTGAACCATCTGCCCACCTCAGTGATGACGAGAAGATGGAAGCAATCATCAGTTCCTCCGGATGTATGGATTGCCATTCTGCCAATCCCGAATTACCATTTTATGCTTCATTCCCATTGGCAGGCGATTTGGTACAAGAAGACATTGCAAAGGGATATAAATTTTTCGACATGACCGCCATGTTGAACGCCCTCAAGAATGGAGAACATATCAGTGAGGCTGATTTAGCTAAGGTAGAAAAAGTATTGATGAAAGGCAGTATGCCACCCTCCAAGTACTATTTGGTTCATTGGGGAAGCGTTATCAACGACACTGAAAAGGAAATGGCTCTGACCTGGATTAAGAATTATCGCGCAAAGCATTATCCCAATCCGTTGGCAGCTCCGCAATTTGCAAACGAGACGGTGCGCCCCATCCCCGACTCTGTTGAAGTACATCACGCCAAAGCGCATTTAGGCGAAATCCTCTTCCATGATGTCCGCATGTCCTCGAATAATACCATATCTTGTGCATCATGTCATGCGCTTAATACCGGTGGTGTGGACAACAAGCAATACTCCGTCGGTGTTTATGATCAGACAGGAGGCGTCAATGCTCCCACCGTTTACAATGCTTATTTCAACTTCGTGCAGTTC
>JAGBUF010000241.1 GCA_017630975.1 Paraprevotella sp.
ATAAGTGTAAAAAATTTCTTCATAATCTATGTGTTTTATGTTTATATTTTTCGGCAACAAAGGTACGGATTACGATAGGGTTATGCGTTCTTTTTGGTATTATTTTCGGTAGAATCTGCCTTTTTGTAATGTGTGAAATGTAAAAGATACTAAAATGCAACGAGCCCAAAGGTGTTGTAATATATGATATTTGGGATACAAAAAAGGCCCGGTAAAAACCGAGCCTTTTTATAGGAAGCGTATTTAGTACGCTCCATGCATTTATTCCGTATTATTGAATCACCACTTTCTTTCCGTTGATGATATAAATACCTTTCTTCAATTTGTTCAATTCACTTGCAGGTTGGTTGTCAATTACCTTGACACCATTGATGTTGTAAACGGTTACATGATCCTTTTCTGTGGCAATGTCATTGATGGAACTACCATTTTCAACTTTAATTGTAGCGTTGAATTCGCTGTTTTGTCCGATGGTGTTGTAAGCGTCATCCATCAGGTTGATGAATCCAGCCGCCATCTTGAAGGTGTAATCGCCTTCTGTAGTAATAGGTGTCTGCAGTTTCAGAATCATTACGGTCCAATCGCTGTTCCATGCAATATTGGCAGCAGTGATGGTTTCAACGAGGTTGCCCTCTGCGTCGTAGATGGCAGGGTAGGCCACTTCCGGTTCCCAACTTTGGTCAAATGCGTGTGCGAATGCTATTTCAAATTGACTGATGCTTTCAATAGTAGTGCCGTTTTCCGGAGTGAATAATGTAGGCTCGGTCACTACAATCAATTCCTCGTTGGTGAATGTGAATTTCAATTCCGGATTTGCACGTCCTGACTGATATTCTGATTCAATCCATGCGTTGTTACCCAACAGTCCTTGTGGGATGGTGATGGTGTATGTGCCGGAAGCCAGTGTCTCAGCAAACTGAATCTTCACTCCCTTACCCCAAGACAACATATCGTTCATCAACATACCGGTGGTCATCACGTCACCATTTTCATTGCAGATGTTGACAGTGTTGCTTTGGTTCATATCAATGTTCACATATTCCTCAAATTGCATAGAGAAGAATGAAACACCTGTTGCAGTTGCACCATTTTCCGGGGTGGTAGTAGACGGGATGAAATCGTATGCTACAGGAATGATTTCTGGCTCATCGTCATTGTCGCCTTCGTTGTTCTTAAATGTTATGGTGTAGGTGTGCTCATTCAGGTTGCTTTCGCTCCAGTCATCACCTTTCACGGTAATGCTGTATGTGTTTGTTTCACTGTTCCAAGAACCGGTAGCTACACCGCCAACACAGTCTTTGCTGAAACCGATGCTGCCATCGGCATAAGTTTCATCAACTTGATATTCGAAAACATCCTTTGAGAATCCTTCGATGGTTGTTCCATTGAGTTGCAAATCAGACAAGCTGGAATTGTAAACAAGTTCTACATTGTCAATGGTAATGCTGTTGTCTTTACCTACAGCTGTAGCTCCACCAAAATAGTCGTTGGCTGCAATGATGATATTGATCATTTCAGGTGCTGCTTCCGTGTCAACATAAGTAAAATCATAGGTGAACTCAGTCCATTCGGCTGCATCTCCCATGATAGAAACATATTTATTGTTTCCCTCTTTGAGGTAAGCCAAAAGTTTTGCGTCATCGGTATTCGTTACGTCCCCTCCTTGGCTGTATGACATGTCAAGGATGTTTCGTTCGCGGTTGGACATGGTGACCTTTGAGGGGTTGGTGACATAGGATGTATTTCCCGGTACAGAAGCCTGCGACCAAGTTCCTTTCCAAAGGTATGCTGTTACTACTGCTGGTTCGTCGGCATCTGCTGTTCCATGTGAACGTTTATAGAGGAATTTGATTCCATCCGGACGATATGAGAAAGATTTTCCGCCGTATGTTCCGCCATCTTGAAGGCTGATGCTACCCAACAAACTGGATTTTGCCGTATTCCATGCTGTTCCCAATGTAATATAAGCGGGAATGATTTGTGAACTTTTGATGGGATTAGGTGTATTGGTTAATGTGACAGCATAACCCGTTTCATTATAACCGGTTGATTGTGAAGCGATGGTGGTTGCACCTGTTCCTCCCATACCGATTACATTTGACACGCACCAATCTACAGGCTGTGTGCCTTTAACGCTGGTGTTGTTACTACTGGTCCATGGTACACAATCTACCCATGTTTCATCAAAATTTCCATTTACTTGCTGTGCGCTTGCATACAATGATATAACGCATGCAATTAGAGTAAAAATTTTCTTCATAAAAAGTTTGTTTAGTTATAGTTTAATGGGTGCAAATTTACGTAGAAAAGTTGGTAATTTAACTCATTTTGAGAGTTTTTTAACGCAAATTCGTTTTAATATTTTATTTTTGCTTTATCTAGTTTTTCCTTAAATGCGTCTTGAGCTGTTAGGCAAGTGTCAAGAAGGTAACCTCTAATGTGGTTCCATTCGCTTAGCCCACGATAATAGAACATTTTTAGTTCATCCGTAATGATAAAAGGAACAATACCATATCGCAGACATTCTTTGAACATAATCAATCGACCTACGCGGCCGTTGCCATCTTGAAAGGGGTGGATACTTTCAAACCGATGGTGAAAGTCAATGATGTCTTCCAATGAAATGTTTTTCTTTGTGTTGTAGCTTTTTAGTAGGGCCGACATTTCGGTCTTGACTTCTTCCGGTGCTGTTGTTTCCATACCGCCCACTTCGTTGGGTAAAGATTTGTAGTCACCGACACGGAACCAAGATTTTTTTTCGTAGGAAGTGCCGGATTTGATGATACGGTGCAATTCTTTTATTACGCTCTCGGTTAATTTTTCTTCGGCAATTCTTATAATGTAGTCTATTGCTTTGAAGTGGTTGGTGGTTTCTATGATGTCGTCGATATTAACGCTTTCGTTTGTAATGCCAATGGTATTTGTCTCAAATATATAACGGGTCTGTTGCTCTGTCAATCGACTGCCCTCTATATGGTTGGAGTTGTATGTTAATGCCACCTGTACATAATGGTAAATACCGCCTTTGTAGTGTAAATCCTTTTCTTCTCGCAATCGCAGGAGCAGGGGTGAAGTCTTTCCTTTGTTTTTTCTTAATGGAGGTTCGGTGTCTGCGGGTATGTTCCATGTCTTTCCTACAATTTGTGCGCCCTCTATTTTGCCTTGCGCACAATAGTTGCGGACCGTCCTTTCAGAAACGCCATGCTTTTCAGCCCATTCTTTTACTGATATTATATCCATTTATCGGCAAGTTTTTAGGTGTTTATCGATACAAAAGTACTGTTTTTTGCCGATACCGGCAAGTTTTTGTCTTACGCTTCTCCTTTTTATATAAAGATTCCTCCCTTTGGTTCGGAATGAACATTTTGTATTGTCCGTCGGAATGACGTAATCTGGGGAGTGATAATCTCCCCTCCCTTGCGGAGGGGACGGGGGTGGGTCTTCTGTGGAGGGGCTTCTACCTTGTCATTCTGACGACCGTAAGGGAGGAAGAGTCCCTTTAGCGGTTCATTTGCACAAAAAAGGAGCGTCTTTCGGCGCTCCTTGTATATCGGGGGTATAAGTATACTTATTTTGCTACTTTCTTACCATTGATAATGTAAATGCCACGGTTCAAACCGTCTAATGCATTTGCAGCCTTAACATTGGTCTTTACAGCTACACCTTGCAGGTTGTATACATTTACCAATGCATCAGAAATTTCAATATTGGCAATATTGCTACCTTCGAAATCGTCGGTTCCGAAAACTACGTTGATGATTTGCTCCAATAAACTCATCATGTCAATGTCGATGGTGCAATACAATTTTTCCTCCGTCATCTTAGCGCTCAATACGATGGGTACGTCACCCAGCATCGGACCTAACCAAGTTTCCACGCCTTCAGCATCACCTTCGGCGATGTTGATTGTTTGATTTACATGGAATGTTTTGATGCCATTTTCTTCTGTAGCAGTGATACCGGAGAGTTCAATATTACCAACGCCTAATGCGTCTTCTCCTGCTCCAAGCATGAAGTTCTTCAAAGACAATGTATAGGTGCCATCTTCGTTTTCAGCAACAAGAATGTTGGTTTGTTGTGGCTCAGTGGATTCGTCGTTGATAGTTACCGTCAAATTATCTGTATAAGTGGTAGTGTTTCCTTGTTCCGGTGTGGTGTTGAACTCGTCAGTTCCAAAAACTACGTAGATGATTTGTTCTAATAAACTCATCATGTCAATGTCTATGGTGCAATATAATTTTTCCGCTGTCATCTTAGCACTCAATACGATGGGTACGTCACCTAGCATCGGGCCAAGCCATGTTTCCACTCCTTCGGCGTCACCTTCGGCGATGTTGATTGTTTGATTAACATGGAAAGTTTTGATGCCATTTTCTTCTGTAGCAGTGATGCCGGAGAGTTCAATATTACCAACGCCTAATGCGTCTTCTCCTGCTCCAAGCATAAAGTTCTTCAAAGACAATGTATAGGTGCCGTCTGCGTTCTCAGTTACAAGAATGTTTGTTTCTTGAGGTTCAGTGGATTCGTCGTTGATAGTTACCGTTAAATCATCAGTGTAGGTTGTAGTGCTTTGAGCGAATCCGTAAAGTGCGAAAACAGCCAAAGCGATTGTGAGTAATGTTTTCTTCATAAGCTTATTGTTTTAATATCAATGTACTATTCTTTAGGCGCAAAGGTATGAGCTTTGTTTTTATGCTCTTTCCCTTTTTGGTAAAAAAGTCGGTAGGAATCTTTTTTCCTTTAATAATAATACGCAACGCCTATAGTCGCATAGATGGGGAACATATTGAAAGCTACGGTCTCAAAG
>JAGBUF010000242.1 GCA_017630975.1 Paraprevotella sp.
TAGGATCCCATTCATTATAAATATCCTCGTATTTATCTAAAGAAATCTCTATTTTATAAGCATTATTTCTTTTATCATACGAATATAATCTATCCAAAGTACTTTTTTTCTTTCTTTTCATATATATCACCCATTTACTCCATTATAACAAATTAACCATTAATAGTTAACCTTTACTAGATACAAACCACACGCATCTATTTTATAATTACTTCTTTTTAACTCAGATACATCCAGTCTCTCTTTTATAAAAGAACTTTCTTTTCTCTCTTTACCTATTTCTATAAGAACTGCCACTATCATTCTAACCATGTATCTCAAAAATCCATTTCCTTTAAAAACAAACATAACTTTATTATCTTTTCTACTTATTTCAATACTATTAATTACTCTAATATAATCTTTAACCTTTTCTTCTTCACTAGCACAAAAATTTCTGAAATCATGTTCTCCTAAAAAAAGCTTACTAGCCTCAATCATTCTCTCTAAATTTAATTTTTTATTGAACTGAAGCACATAATCTTTTTCTAAAACATCATATTCTCCTTCATTTAAAATATATTTATATTCCTTACTTTTTGCACTATATCTAGAATGAAAGGTCCCAGGAACTTCTTCTACACTTTTAACATATACATCTGACGGTAACAAAGAATTAAATGCTTTTTCATACTCTTTTGCCCCCATGTTAAGATCACTTTCAAAATTAAAGACTTGCCCTAACGCATGTACGCCTTTATCTGTTCTACCTGCACCAAAACTTTTAACTTCATAATGATGTATTTTCCCTAAAACTTTTTCAATTTCTCCTTGAACACTTCTTTGGCAGTACTGATGTCTTGGAATGTAATCGGACAATTATTGAAGAAACCGTCCTCCACTTGTGAGTTGATGATTTTATCTACCAAATTACTGATGGATTCAGCGGTATATTCATTCAAACTTCTTGAGGCTGCCTCTACAGAGTCTGCCATCATTAGAATGGCTTGTTCCAAAGTGAATGGATTCGGACCGGGATAGGTGAATAATGACTCGTCGATTTCTTCGTCAGGATGTTCGTTTTGATATGAAATCAAGAAATATTTTGTTTTACCCAATCCGTGATGAGTGGTGATGAAGTCTTTAATGACCTGTGGAAGTCTGTGCTTCTCTGCCAATTTGAGACCTTCCTTCACATGGCTGATGACAACACTGGCGCTCTGCTCATTGGTCAGTCGTTCGTGGGGATTGATGCGTGTTTGGTTCTCTGTGAAATATACCGGATGATAGGTCTTTCCTATATCGTGGTACAATGCACCAGTCCTTACCAATTGACTTTTTGCTCCGATTTTATTTGCCACCTCTGTAGCGAGGTTGGCCACCTGCATGGAATGTTGAAAAGTTCCCGGAGCCACTTCAGACATCATGCGTAGTGGCTCGTTGTTGATGTTGGACAACTCTACTAATGTAACGTTTGAGGTAAATCCAAACATTTTTTCCAATAAGAACAATAGTGGGTAGGCAAATAGAAGCATGATACCATTGATGGTGATGTATATGTACATACCCCAATTCATCCTTGTGATATCAGTACCTTGTATCAACTCTATTCCTGCATACGTGGTGATGGCAGCTAAAGTGATAAACAATGCGGAGCGGATGAGTTGTGAACGTTGTGATAACTCACGCAAACTGTATATGGCAATCATCCCGGAAACGAGTTGTGTTGCGATGAACTCGTAAGGGTATTTCAACGTAGCGGCACAAATGAGGATGGTTGACACATGCGTAACAAAAGCGGTGCGTGAATCCATAAACACTCTGATGAAGATGGGTGCCATGGCATAAGGGATGATATATACGCTGAATAGACTGTGCTTGATGAGGAATGAGGTAAGAATAGGGAATATTACAGGTAGGGATGCAAGGAACAGGATGCGGCGTGTTTCCGCCAGATAGTCTCGTCTGAACATGACAAAATACAATACAAGACAAATGGCGATGATAGATACATATAGCAACTTGCCAAGTAGGGTGGTGTAATCGTAGAAGGATGATTTGTCGCTTTTGGAATATTCCCTTTCCAATGACAAAAGGATTTGATAGGTCATTTCGTCAACAATATCTCCTCTGTCTATGATTTTTTGACCGCTCATCACAATACCTGAAGCATACGAAATGGTTGAGAGAAGATCGTTCTTCGCATTTTCTGACTTTTTCGTATCAAACGTGAGATTGGGGGTAATATATTCATTGATATTGCACTTCCTTAATATGTTCTTATACAAGGTAGTAGTGTCGTTTTTTTGAGACGCCAATAATTCGTAGGCTGTCTTTTGAGAGAAGACATCGCTGAAGTTTTCCTCCTTCGCTTCATTTTGTGAAATGATTCTGATGAATCCGATGCTGTCATTTTGCATGCGATTATAGTCTTCGGCACCCATAACGCCATGAGAATAGATACTCTTGAGCTGTTGTTCAATGATAGAAAGATATCTTGTTGGGGCGAATTGTGCAAATTGAGTATTGAAGTCGTTGCGAAAACGTGCAATCTGTTGATCGCCAATAGATTTGTTGAAAACAAAATAGGGTTTGTAGTATCTCAATATACTGTCTTGTTCTTTTTGGATGGTATACTCGCTCTTATAGATAGGGAAATCGTGTGTTGCTATCAGTTGTCCGTGACGCCATGGTTTGTCTATGTCGAACGTGTAATGAAATCTGTCGTCACGTGGCATGTACAGACAGATGGTGACAACTGCGATAGCTGTGATGAGGAATCTATAAATGAGGGCTTTCCCACTGATTTTTCGTTGTTGATTGTATCTGCTCATATTTGTTTGCTTTGTTCTCACTGACGAAAATACGAAAAAATTGGTGAGCGTTAAATAAAAAGTAGTATTTTTGCAAAAAAAATACAATTGTTATGTCTGAAAGAAAAGTGAGAGTGCGTTTTGCTCCGAGTCCGACAGGTGCTTTGCATATCGGAGGAGTACGTACAGCTTTATATAATTATCTATTTGCACGTCAGCATGGCGGCGAGTTTATTTTTCGCATAGAGGATACAGACTCTACACGTTTTGTACCGGGAGCAGAAGAATATATCATTGAGTCTTTCAAATGGTTGGGGATTGAGTTTGACGAGGGTGTCAGCTACGGTGGTCAGCATGGTCCATATCGTCAGTCTGAGCGTCGCGATATTTATAAAAAATATGTAAAGCAATTGTTGGATGCCGGTAAGGCATATATAGCATTTGACACTCCGGAGGAGTTGGATGCCAAGCGTGCGGAAATACAGAATTTCCAATATGATGCATCCACTCGTGCCATGATGCGTAATTCTCTTTCTCTTGCTGCCGATGAGGTCAGTGCATTGATAGAGTCGGGACATCAATATGTGGTCCGTTTCAAGATTGAACCGGGAGAGGATGTGCATGTGAATGACATGATTCGCGGAGATGTGGTCATTAATTCATCTATTTTGGATGATAAGGTGTTGTATAAGAGTGCAGATGAATTGCCGACTTATCATTTGGCCAATATTGTTGACGACCATTTGATGGAAGTAACGCATGTGATACGCGGTGAGGAATGGTTGCCGTCAGCTCCTTTACATGTATTGCTTTACAGAGCCTTCGGATGGGAGGATACGATGCCTAGTTTTGCTCACTTGCCATTGTTATTGAAACCTGATGGTAAAGGAAAATTGAGTAAACGCGATGGTGACAGATTGGGCTTCCCGGTGTTCCCATTAGAATGGCATGATCCCAAAAGTGGTGAGGTGTCTTCCGGTTATCGTGAGAGTGGTTATTTGCCAGAAGCGGTGCTGAATTTCTTGGCATTGTTGGGATGGAATCCCGGTACGGATCAGGAAATCATGTCATTGGAGGAAATGGTAAAATTGTTCGATATCACCAAATGCAGTAAGGCGGGTGCCCGTTTTGACTATGTCAAAGGAATGTGGTTCAATAAGGAATATATTTTGATGAAGGACAATAGTGAACTGGCTCCTGAATTTGATAAGATACTTCGTGCCAATGGTATTGTGGCTACAATGGAACAAGTAGAAGCCGTGGTGGGTATGATGAAAATGAAGAAAATCAATTTCATCAAAGAGCTTTGGCCACTTTGCGACTTTTTCTTTATCGCCCCTGAAACGTATAGCATGGAGGATAAATTCGTTCGTAAGAATTGGGGTGAAACGGCAGCTGCCGATATGTCGGAGTTGGCGGATTTATTGGAATCGCTTACCGATTTCAGCGTTGCTTCGCAACAAACTGCCGTAGAGAAGTGGGTGGAAGAGACCGGTAAAAAGCCTTGGAATCCTTGGCGTGTGGCTTTGGTGGGTACAGGGAAAGGACCGGATATGTATGAATTGTCGGCCTTCTTAGGTAAGGAAGAGACATTGCGTCGTCTTCGTAAAGCAATAGAAATCTTGAAATAATGTATTCAATCGCCCTATATCTATACGTATTTGCCATTGCCTTGGTGTCGCCTTTTCATAAGAAGGCCCGTTTGATGGTGAAAGGACAATGGCAGACGTTTCGTATCTTGCGCAAGAAGATACGTGACGATGAGCAATACGTATGGTTTCATGCCGCTTCTTTGGGGGAGTTTGAACAAGGGCGCCCTTTGATGGAACGTCTCCGTCGTGAGCATCCTGAATACAAGATATTATTGACGTTCTTTTCTCCTTCAGGTTACGAGGTGCGTAAAAATTACGAGGGAGCAGATGTGATTTGTTATCTGCCTTTTGATACGCCGGGAAATGTAACGAGCTTTTTGCGCTTGACTCGACCATGCATGGCTTTCTTTATCAAATATGAGTTTTGGAATAATTATCTGCATGCGTGTCGCTATCGTGGTATTCCGGTGTATAGTGTCAGTAGCATCTTCCGTGAAAGTCAGGTCTATTTCCGTTGGTATGGGAAAGTGTATGGAAGGGTGTTGAATTGTATAACGCATTTCTTTGTGCAGAATGAAGTGTCGCGAGACTTGTTATTGAAGAAGGGCTTTACCAATGTAACGGTGGTGGGTGATACACGTTTTGACAGGGTGCTCGATATTGCACGGCAATCTAAGGAGTTACCATTGGTGGAGCGGTTCAAACAGGGAAAACGTATGTTAGTGGCAGGTAGCTCATGGAGTCCCGACGAGGACTTGATCATTCCTTATTTTAATGCACATCCGGAATTGAAGTTGGTCATAGCACCGCATGTCATCAAGGAGAATCATTTGAAGGAGATTGAGGGTAAGTTGCAACGTCCTTTTGTACGCTATACGCAGGCAACACCGGAGAATGTAGAAAAAGCGGACTGCTTGATTATTGATTGTTTCGGTCTGTTATCCTCTATATACAGATATGGAGAAATAGCATACGTGGGCGGTGGTTTTGGAGTTGGAATCCATAATGTCCCGGAAGCTGCAGTCTATGGCGTTCCCGTTATGTTTGGTCCGAAAAACAGAAAATTCCGCGAAGCACAGGCTTTATTACAATTAGGCGGAAGTTTTGAGATTATTGACGAGGCATCTTTCAAGGAAACTTTGGATCGTTTATTGACGGATGAGGATTTCTTGAAAGCACGTGGTCGCCTAGCAGGTGAATATATATCGGGCAACTCAGGGGCGTCAGATTTGATTTATAAATTTGTTTTCAATTAATAAGAAAATAAGAATTGGCAATCATAGAAATTGATTGTCAATTCTATTTTAAGGTTTAGGTGAATTAGTTATGAGAAAAAAAGTTTTTATATTGGGCATGCTGCTGATTTTGTTTGCATCTTTTATGAATGCACAAAAAGTGGTGGTTGATGGGTATGTTTATGCTTTGAATGAACGGAATGGTGAGGATTATCCGGGTGAGGCTACGTTTGAGACAGATGATAAGAGTAGTGTGAGCTATAGTGGTGCTATAGTAATTCCGAGTACGATTGAGTATGGAGGTAGTACTTATACTGTTACTGCCATAGCGGATAACGCTTTCAAAGGGAATAATAAAGTAACATCGTTGTATATTCCTTCAACAGTCAAAGAGATTGGTGGAAAGGCATTTTTTCATACGACTGGACTTGTAGAAATACAGTGTCATGCTGATTTACCCCCCGAACTTTCTACGCACCCGTTTCATGGAATGGATGCCAGTAATATCACGCTGATTATTCATGCACATGCCGTTGATGAATATGCGGCGCATCCTATTTGGGGACAGTTTGTATATGACCCGGCAGATGATAATCTAAGTGCAGGTGGCGACTCTCAGTCTCCTATTATTACAATCAAGACGGATTGTGAAGTTTTTGATAACGAAGATTCTTGGTTGGAAACTCCTATTGTCTATCAAGGTCAGGATGAGCATGATGCTTACAATGAATATAACATAGTGATTTATAATCGTAACTTCAAAAACACTGAATGGCAACCGCTTTACGTCCCGTTGGAGTTTGTATATGATGATTGGAAGGATAATTTTGAGATTGCAAAGATAAAAGGTATACAAGAAAACGATAATGAATTTTATGCGATAGCTGATATAGTGACAGATGCGACAGTTCCCCATGGGCTTTATCTGATTAGAGCGAAGACAGTAGGTGAGCATTCTATCACAGTGTCCCAATCATCCAGAAATGATACGGATGGTGACCCTCTGTACAAAGTTTACACTACAAACAGAACGATAGGTGCCACAGAACCGAACATAGCGGTAAGTGAGTCATTTACTTCGGAAAGAGGAACTGTTTATACGTTTACAGGGCAATATGTGGCGACCCCTCTCAAGGAGATAGATCATACGCAAGCTCCTTATCGCTATGCCATGTCAGGTGGAGCGTTAAAGAGACCGAATCCTTCTAATGAATCAGGAATTCCTTTGGGCACATTCAGGTGGTGGCTTGAAGTTACACCGGGCGTAAATCATCAAATGGCAATGATTAATTCTGCAAGAATAAAGGTGGAAGATAATGTTACTCCGGTAGGTGATGTTGTTGTTGATTTGAATAAGGTAGAGGGATTGAATTTATATTATGATTTGAGTGGACGTGTAGTAGAAAAGCCCTCTAATGGAATCTATATACACAAAGGTAAAAAGGTGTTGGTTAAGTAACCTATAAAGGAAAATGAAAGGTATGGTTAAAAAGAGATATTGTTCCCCACAGATATTGGTGGTGGATTTAGATGTATGTGATATGCTCGCGGTTTCCATTCCGGGGAAGAAACCGAGTGAGAATAATGATTGGGCAGATGAATATGATGTAGCCCGAAAAACAGAATGGGATGATCTTTGGTAAAGTCAGAAATATGTATGAAAAAGTAGAATCCGGTTAGCATTTGAAGCTGACCGGATTCTTTTATTAAAGTGTTTGTTCATATTCCTCGGATGTAGTACAGAAATGTGTGTTTCCGGGGTCTTTATCAGCCTCCTTGAACCAATCAGCATACATGATGTAATGTTGTGCATAACCTTGGTTCAGTTCCTTTGCCTGTTGCGGGTCTACTTTCTTGATGAATTTAGCCGGAACACCTCCCCATAATTCACCGTCGCCGACAATTGTGTTTTTCAGAACCAATGCTCCGGCTGCGATGATAGCGCCTTCGCCCACAATGGCATGGTCAAGTATGGTAGAACCCATGCCGATGAGTGCACCGCTCTTAATCTCGCAACCATGCAATGTGACATTGTGTCCGATGGTGACATCGTCACCGATGATGATGGGGGCTTTCCCGTATAACGTGTGTAGGCATGACCCGTCCTGTATGTTAACGCGATTGCCGACCTTGATGTAGTGGACGTCACCGCGAACAACAGCGTTAAACCAGACAGTGCAATTATCTCCCATGGTCACGTCGCCAATAATGGCTGCGCCTTCCGAAAAATAACATTCCTTTCCGAAACGGGGTGTAAGTCCTTTAACTTTTTTGATGAGTGCCATATTTTTGATGATTTGGATTTATAATACAGGTTGAGTGGCTTCCGCTAACCATTGACGATGATCATAGTCGAGGTACGGAGCCAATGTGTCGTATACCATTTTATGATAGTCGTTCAGCCATTGTTTTTCCTCTTTGTTCAGCATGTCGGAATCAATGGGAGCAGTGTCTATTGGACATAAGGTGAGTGGTTCGAACTGCAAGAAACGTCCGAATTCACCATCCATGTATGGGATGATGAGTTGGGTGTTTTCTATTCTTATACCATGCTTGCCGGTCTTGTAGATGCCGGGTTCGTTGGTAAGGGTCATATTGGCACGTAATGGGGTAGGCATATAGTTCATGCGCAATTGATGTGGTCCTTCGTGGACGCAGAGGTATGAACCTACACCATGCCCGGTCCCGTGCAGGTAATTGATGCCTTCCTGCCACATGGCATAGCGTGCACATACGTCCAATTGTGTGCCGCTACTGCCTTCCGGGAATTTTATCCTTGCCAAATGGATGTGTCCTTTGAGTACTAATGTATAGTCGTGCTTTTCCTCATCGCTGACAGGTCCGAGTGCGATGGTCCGTGTGATGTCTGTCGTACCGTCTTGGTATTGTGCGCCTGAATCCAGTAACAATAACCGTTTTGGTTTTAGTTCAATATCGGTTTCCGGTGTAGCTTCATAATGGACAATGGCACCATGTTCGCCATATCCCGCAATGGTGTCGAAACTGATGTCGCGGTAGTTCTCTTGCTCGGCTCTGAATGAAGTCAGTTTTTTGTCGATGCTGATTTCTGTTTGTCCTCCGGCTATGACAGCAGGTTTTAACCATTTGAGAAATTTAACCATGGCGATACCGTCGCGGAGCATAGACCTCCTATATCCTTCAATTTCAGTATCATTCTTAACGATTCTCATCAGGGCGATGGGGGAGGGGCAGTCTTCTATCCAACAACCTTTGTTCACACTGTTGTACAGTTTGTAATTGACGTTATTGCAGTCCATCAAGATGCCTTTGCCTTCATAATTCTCTAATCCATGTACAACGTCTTCGTAAGAACTGATATTTACATGGTTTTCTTTGAGGTGCTGTTCAACGGATGGGGTGATTTTCTCCTTATTTATATATAATGTGCAATCGTTTATGGTGATGAACAGATAAGACACAAATAGAGGGTTGCAATGGATGTCCGTACCTCTCAAGTTCAAGGTCCATGCAATCTCATCCAGCGCAGCAACCATCATTCCGTCGCAATTTTTCTCTTGCATGGCAGAACGAATATCGGTCAGTTTTTCTGTCGCACTTCTTCCTGCGTACTTCATAGGCTGAATCTCTACCTCGTTTTTTGGGATGTCGGGGCGGTCTTCCCACAATTGTGCCGCGGGGTTGAGATCAGTTCTTATTGTAATGTAGGCTTTGCCCAACTCCTCCTTCAGCCTAAAAACCTCATTGGTAGGATAGGTCCATGCATCTACTCCTACAACACAGTTCTCCTTCAGTTCTTTTGTCAACCATTGAGTGATGGATGGTGTGGAAGGGAGTCTGTCTTTCATCAAGACAAAAGGTGTTCCTGATAGTTGTTCTTCAGCTGCGATGAAATATCTTGAGTCAGTCCAAAGTGCGGCTTTCTCAAGTGTTACGACTGCTGTTCCTGCTGAACCATTGAACCCCGAAATCCATTCTCTTGTTTTCCAGTGGTCGGGAATATATTCTCCGCAATGAGGATCTGTGCTGGGAAAAATGAATGCATGCAGTCCGTTTGCTTTCATGTAGGTGCGGAGGGCGGATACTCTATCTATAATGTGTTGTTTCATGTCGGTATTTGTTAAGTGTAACGCAAATTTACGATTATATTTGTCTGAAAGGAATAAAACGGAAGAAAATATGATAAACAGATATAATAAGATGTTCCGTTCTTCGTCTGTTTAAGTTTCTTTATGCAAAAAATAAGAGTTTGTATTGTCTATTTTATTTCTTTTTACTTATCTTTGTTCCTATATTAATACGTATTATTTTTTATAAGAACACTATGGAATTTTTGACAAATGACAAATTGGTGATTGTCGGTGCTGCCGGCATGATCGGATCTAACATGGCGCAGTCTGCGCTGATGATGGGTTTGACTTCAAACTTGTGTCTGTATGATGTATTTTCTCCCGAAGGTGTGGCAGAGGAAATGCGTCAAAGTGGTTTTGATAATGTAAATATCACAGCAACAACAGATGTTGCTGAGGCTTTCAAGGATGCCAAGTACATTATTTCTTCAGGTGGTGCGCCTCGTAAGGAGGGTATGACTCGTGAAGATTTGTTGGCAGGTAACTGTAAGATTGCGGAGGAATTGGGTAAGAATATCAAGACATATTGTCCCGATGTGAAGCATGTGGTAATCATCTTTAATCCGGCTGATTTGACAGGTTTGGTGACATTGCTTTATTCAGGTTTGAAACCTGGTCAGGTAACCACTCTTGCCGGTTTGGATTCAACTCGTTTGCAAAGTGCATTGGCAAAGAAATTCGGTGTGATGCAAAGTGAAGTGACCGGATGTGCAACTTATGGTGGTCATGGTGAGCAAATGGCAGTATTCGGAAGTGCAGTTAAGATTGCCGGAAAACCATTGACAGAGTTCATTGGTACGGCAGAGTTCCCGGAAGAAGAATGGGAACAAATGAAGAAGGATGTAACACAAGGTGGTGCCGCTATTATCAAGTTGCGTGGCCGTTCTTCTTTCCAAAGCCCTTCTTATTTGTCTGTTGAAATGATTCGCTCAGTGATGGGTGGTGCAAAATTCCGTTACCCTGCAGGTACATATGTGTCTAACGAGAAGTATAATCATATCATGATGGCTATGGATACAGTGCTTGATGAGAATGGTTGTTCTTACAAGATGCCGGAAGGAACTCCTGAAGAAATCGCAAAATTGGATGCAAGTTACGCTCACTTGTGCAAGATGCGCGATGAGTTGGTAACGTTGAATATCGTTCCTGCTATTTCTGAATGGAATGCTATCAATCCGAATTTGTAATCATAAAAATAGGAAATATGGAGCGGGTCACATCAGTTTGGCCCGCTCTTTTTATATATAATAAGGTGTATTTTGCGGGATTTTCTATGGCGTTTCCCCCAAAAGAAGCATATTGAAAGGTAAAGGGGGCAGAAGTTGTTGATTTATGGGAAATTTGAAGGGTGTTAAGGTCGAAACATGGCTTCGCAATGTTTAAAATCTATAGTTTCCTTTTGTCAGTTCAAAAACATTGCTTAATTTTGCACCGCATTTTGCAAATTTAGTATTAACACATTAATTTTTAAACAAAAACATGATTGTAGTTCCAGTAAAAGATGGCGAGAACATCGAAAGAGCATTGAAGAAATTCAAAAGAAAGTTCGAAAAAACCGGCGTTGTTAAAGAATTGAGAAGACGTCAGCAGTTCGACAAGCCTTCTGTGACTAAAAGACTTGCAAAAGAGCGTGCAGTATACGTTCAAAAAATGCAAAGAGTAGAAGAATAATTAACTGTTTTTCTTTGAACTTTTATTTTTATTTCCTATTTTCGTTGCCATAAAGCAGCGAGGTATGTGGTTAGAATCCTTCCTAAAATACTTGGCATACGAGCGGAACTATTCAGATAGAACCATCGCTGAGTATGAGAACGATTTGAAAGCGTTTGAGTCGTTTTATAAGGATTTGAATCAAACTTTAACTTGGGGGACAATTGATGCCGATGTGGTGAGAGATTGGGTGGTGTCCTTGATGGAGGCCGGATACAAATCCTCTACTGTCAATCGGAGATTAAGTGCAGTCCGGTCATTCTATAAGTATTCTTTGAAACGTGGATGGCTGAAAGTGAGCCCGGTAAAAAATATTAAGGGGCCCAAGCGAGAGAAACTGTTGCCGATGTTTCTTAAGGAAAGTGAGATAAACCATTTGTTGGATGGACACTTCTTTAGTGATGACTTCACGGGTAGAAGGGATCGGTTGATTATAAATATGTTTTATGCAACCGGTATTCGTCTCTCGGAATTGACAGGCTTGAATGATGGTGATGTTGATTTGGAGTCAAAACAATTAAAGGTGCTCGGAAAACGAAATAAGCAGCGATTGATACCTTTTGGACAAGAGTTAGAGGCTTTGCTCATTGAATATAAGAATGAGAGGACTTTGCTTGGAACGAATGTCGGAGGTGCGCTGTTTGTTGATGACTCCGGTTGTAGATTAAAAAATGAAAAGGTAAGAGAGCTTGTGCAAAATTACTTGTCATTGGTTACTACAATAAAAAAGAAGTCGCCTCACGTATTGCGGCACACATTTGCTACCTCGATGTTGAATAACGGTGCAGATTTGGAAGCTTTGAGGGAGTTGTTGGGGCATGAAAGTATTTCTACAACAGAAATATATACTCATACGACCTTCGAAGAGTTAAAAAAGATGTATAACAAAGCTCATCCAAGGGCTTAAAAAGGGAATGATTATGGAAGTAAAGATTCAAGCGATTCATTTTGACGCTACAGAGAAACTCCAGGAGTTTATTGAGAAGAAAGTAGCGAAGTTCGGAAAAATCAGTGACGAAATAAGAAAGGTAGAGGTGTCATTAAAAGTCGTTAAACCTGAAACCTCCATGAATAAAGAAGCCGCAATAAAGGTGTTGGCTGCATCTGGAGAGTTTTTTGCAGAGAAAGTTTGCGACACATTTGAAGAAGCAGTAGATGTATGCTTGGATGCATTGGCGCGCCAATTGTCCAAATATAAGGAAAAACAAAGAAGCCACTAAAAAAATATATAGTTTTTTTTGCGGTTTCAAAAAATACACTTAACTTTGCAGCCGTTTCAGCACGTTCTAAGTAGCGTGCGGCTGCAATTGCCTCTTTAGCTCAGTTGGCCAGAGCACGTGATTTGTAATCTCGGGGTCGTTGGTTCGAATCCGACAAGAGGCTCAAAAAAGTCGAAAGACAAAGGGCAAATACCAGAGTGGCCAAATGGGGCAGACTGTAAATCTGCTGGCTTACGCCTTCGGTGGTTCGAATCCATCTTTGCCCACAAGTTGTCTAACGGCAAATGCGGAAATAGCTCAGTTGATAGAGCACTAGCCTTCCAAGCTGGGGGTCGCGGGTTTGAGCCCCGTTTTCCGCTCTAATTTTGCTGTTATAGCTCAGCGGTAGAGCACTTCCTTGGTAAGGAAGAGGTCCCGAGTTCAAGTCTCGGTAACAGCTCGAGAA
>JAGBUF010000243.1 GCA_017630975.1 Paraprevotella sp.
AAAAGGAGAATAAGTAAATTCTTATTTGATTAACAGCCCATGAAGTGTTATAGGTATAATATAGCTGGTCATTTGTGTGAGATTGATTTCTCACCATCCCGACATGGAGAAGAACTTTTGCCTTCGTTTGTCCCCTTTGTGACTGACGAAGGTGGTGAATGTTTGTTCCGAATGAAAGTGGACGACTGTTTTTCATGGGAAGTCAAAGGTGATGAGGTAGGGCAGTTTGATTGTGGGGGCAATAATTTTGGCGTTTATCGTTGTAATGATGGCTCTTATCAGTTTGAGATTTGTAATGAGCGCAAACAATGTTGTTGCTTGTTGCAAGCCAATGCTGGTTTTACAGATTGTGTGGCGGTAATCACAGCTGTGAATGCCCCTGAACAACTATTTGGACTGAACAATGCTATTATGCTGGTCTATGCGTTTGCTTCAGCTCCTTATGCTACTTTGTTGGTGCATGCTTCTGTCGTACGTAATAACGAAAAAGGCTATTTGTTCCTGGGGCGAAGCGGTACGGGGAAAAGTACGCATACCCGTCTGTGGTTATCGCATATTCAAGGTTCTGACTTGATGAACGATGATAATCCGGTGGTGCGTGTTGTTGATGGTAAAACGTATGTGTATGGTTCGCCCTGGAGTGGGAAAACCCCATGCTATCGTAATGTAATGGCGCCTGTGGGGGCATTCGTACAGTTGCAGCAACAACCGGAGAATGTGATTAAACGCCCGTGTGTGTTGGAGTGCTTTTCGTATCTGTTACCCTCTATCTCTACTATGAAATGGGATAAGAGAATTTATACTGCCAATGTAGATACAGTTACCGAAATCATTAAAACTGTTCCGGTATTTCATCTGGGTTGTCTGCCAGATGAGGATGCAGCGCGCTTGTCTTTCCGAACAGTAACACAAGGTTTGTAATGATGAATGTGCGTAAGAGGGAGATACCCAATGATATACTGATGGCACAAGTAAAGTCTGCCATTGATAACGGACAGACAGCCACTATCAATGTCAAGGGATATAGTATGCGACCTTTTTTGGATAATACCCGTCATAAAGTGACCTTGGCGGCTCCTGGGGTATTGACTGTAGGTGATGCCATCATGGCTGAAATCTCTAAAGGCATTTTCGTGTTGCATCGTATCATAGCTATCCATGGTGACGTGATTACGTTGATGGGTGACGGAAACGTGAGAGGTACTGAAGTTTGCAAGAGAAGTGACGTGATAGGTATTGTCACACATTATATATATGAGAACAAGACGGTTCCTGCCACGGATAAGTGGTTGAAAAAGGAAATACGAATTTGGAGAAAGTTGTTGTTCATGCGTCGTTATCTCCTATATATATATAAGGTGTTGATTAAAATAAAATTTTTGTTCAAGAAATGAGAATAAAAGAAGGATTTGAGTTACGAGAGATATGCGGAGAATATGTTATTCTCTCGCATGGAATGAATAACATTGATTTCAGCAAATTGATCAGTCTGAACGAAACGGCTGCATATATGTGGAAGTCTGCTGTAGAAAAAGACTTTGACGAAGCATTGCTCGTAGAGGCGTTGTGTGCTGAGTACGAGGTGGATGAAGTTACAGCAAAGACTGATGTGTCACGTGTTGTGGCACAATGGAAAGAGATCGGTTTATTGGAATAAGAAAGGTTATTTCTTATCAGATTCGTCTGTTTCTCCTTTCAGTATAGGCAGTTGCCAATGAAACTTGACAGCTAATAAGCGTGTAGAAATGACAATGATTGCCGATAATATGGCATTTACTTCGGCTTGCAGTCCCATGGCATTTCCCACAACATAGACGATACCGCCGGCAATACATGCCATTGCGTAAATATCTTTTCTGAAAATCAAAGGAACTTCATTGATGAGGATATCACGGATAACACCTCCGGCTGCGCCTGTAATACAGCCCATGATGACTGCCATCCAGTAGGGGTAGCCCATATTGAGTGTCTTTTCCAGTCCAATAATGTTGAACAAGGCCAAACCTATGGTGTCGAAGATGAACCAGGTGCTGTTTTGATTGATGATTTTTTTTCCGAACAGGATGACGTAGACTAACGCACCGGCACAACATATTATATACAATGGGTTGGTCATCCAAAAGGGAGGAATGCCCAACATTACATCTCGCAATGTTCCTCCACCGATGGCGGTTGCCATGCCGACAATATATGCACCGAACCAGTCAAAATTCTTAGCTGATGCCAATCTGATACCCGAAATGGCAAA
Organism: Paraprevotella sp.; assembly: GCA_017630975.1. Lineage (GTDB taxonomy): Bacteria > Bacteroidota > Bacteroidia > Bacteroidales > Bacteroidaceae > Paraprevotella. Next base: position 2,249 of record JAGBUF010000243.1, read on the forward strand.
TGCAATGGTACCAATGGATTCTATAATGACAAATGAGGTGGGGATGCGCAATGAGTTACCCATCATTTGTAGGATATTCAATACTTCTTCTATCATCTATTCACTACGTTTTGTGGTTCTTTTCTAATATATGCTTTGATGTTCTCTGCACAAATCGTCATCAGTCGTTGGCGTGCCTCTTTTGTAGCCCATGCGATATGTGGTGTGAGGAAAATATTTTTTGCAGTGAGTAACGGATTGTCTGCCTGAGCCGGTTCTATACTCAATACGTCTGCCCCATAAGCGTATATCTGTCCTTTGTTGAGAGCTTCGGCTAAAT
>JAGBUF010000244.1 GCA_017630975.1 Paraprevotella sp.
AGAGCCTATCACCCTGCCAGTGAAGTTCCCCCTACTGTTGGCACAAGGTGTTGAAGGTATTGCGGTAGGACTTTCTTCTAAAATTCTCCCACATAACTTCAACGAAATCTGTGATGCCGCTGTCAGCTATCTGCACAACGAGCCGTTCCAGCTCTATCCGGACTTCCAAACTGGCGGTAGCATCGACGTCAGCAAATACAACGACGGCCAACGAGGCGGAATGGTCAAGGTGAGAGCCAAAATCTCTAAACTCGACAACAAGACCCTTGTCATCCGTGAAATTCCATTTGGCAAGACCACCTCATCGCTCATCGACTCCATCCTGAAAGCTATCGACAAAGGGAAAATAAAAGTGCGTAAAGTAGAGGACAACACTGCAGCCGAGGTGGAAATTCTTGTACACCTCACTCCCGGTGTCAGCTCCGACAAAGCATTAGACGCATTATATGCTTTCACAGACTGTGAAGTGAGCATATCGCCCAATTGCTGTGTGATTGACGACAATAAGCCTTACTTCCTGACTGTCAGCGAAGTACTGCAACGTTCGGTTGATAACACCATGGACCTCATTCGCAAGGAATTGTTGATACGGAAAGGTGAATTGCAAGAAAGTCTTCATTTTGCTTCATTGGAGAAAATCTTCATAGAAGAACGTATCTACAAAGATAAACAATTTGAACAAGCCAAAGACATGGATGCGGCTTGTGCCCATATCGACGATAGGCTCACCCCATACTACCCGCAGATGATACGCGAAGTAACAAAGGACGACATTCTCAAACTCATGGAAATCAAGATGGCTCGCATCCTGAAATTCAACAAAGAGAAAGCCAACGATGCCATTGTCCGCATGGAGGAGGAGATAGCCCGCATCGACCGTGACCTGAACAACTTGGTAGAAGTAACTAGCGACTGGTTCAGACTATTGAAAACAAAATATGGCGAGGAGCATCCGAGACACACCGAGCTTCGCAACTTCGACACCATTGTTGCAACAAAAGTAGTGGAAGCCAACGAAAAATTATATATTAACCGCGAAGAGGGTTTCATCGGCACCTCACTCAAAAAAGACGAATTCATTGCCAATTGCTCTGACATTGACGATGCCATTATTTTCTATCGCGACGGAACATATAAAGTCATACGTATCAGCGACAAAGTTTTTGTCGGTGAGACGGAAAGAAGCAAGGCCGAGAAGAAGAAGGCAGAAATTATTCATGTAGCAGTATTCAAGCGCAACGACAAGCGCACCATCTACAACGTGGTGTATCGTGACGGAAAGGCTGGCAACTACTATATGAAACGCTTCAATGTCACCTCTGTTACCAGAGACAGAGAATACGATTTGACACAAGGAACCCCCTCCTCTAAAGTCAATTATTTCACTGCCAACCCGAACGGAGAAGCAGAAGTCATCAAGGTAACCTTGAAGCCCAACCCGAAAATCAAAAAGATTTTCTTTGACAAGGATTTTAGCGAAATCGCTATTAAGGGACGCCAAAGTATGGGTAATCTCCTGACCAAAAATGACATCCACAAAATCGGGCTCAAAGCACATGGCGGTTCTACATTAGGGGGTAGAAAGGTATGGTTTGACCATGACGTACAACGTCTAAATTATGACGAGAGAGGCACATTCCTCGGTGAATTCCATAGCGACGACTTGATTCTTGTTATCATGCAGAATGGCGACTTCTATACCACCAATTTTGACGTGAACAATCATTACGAGCCGGGCATTCTGCGCATAGAAAAATTCGCACCTGAAAAAGTCTGGTGTGCAGTGCTGATTGATGCCGATCAACAGAATTTCCCATACATCAAGCGTTTCACTTTTGAAACCAGCAACAAACCACAAAGTTTCACCGGCGACAACAAGGACAGTCAACTGCTTTTGCTCACCGACGTGGTATTCCCGCGCTTGCGTGTCACCTTCGGCGGTCATGACAGTTTCCGCGAAGCGCAAGAGATAGATGCAGAAAGTTTCATCGGCACCAAGAGTTTCAAAGCGAAAGGCAAGCGCCTCACCACTTGGGAATTGGGCGAAGTGGTAGAATTGGAACCCACAAGATTCCCTGAAAAGGTAGAGGAAGAGGTGACAGAACCACAGGAAGAGGAAAATATTGACCCGGATGCCGGTAAGAGCCAAGGTGATGTTATGGACGAACTGACCGGACAGATGAAACTGTTTGAAGACGAATAAGACATGATACGCAGGTGGCTGACATTGTTCATTATTGTGTTCATGTGCGGACATCTGGAAGCACAGAAACATGAGCATATACCCATCAACCGTCACACCACACACAGCACCCTTTTCGGCATTGGAGGAAGCAATTGGTACGACACCTACCTTTCTCCCATCAGTTACCGTGGACCACATTTGAGCATCCTGCACGAGACATTGCGTAGGACACATTGGTGTGACAGACGTATCAGTACTCAAAGCATCACTGACGGACATTTGGGCTACACCTCGAACCCTTCGGGCACAGCGCATGAGATAGGGGGCATGCTCAACTACACCGTAGGGTGGCACTACAACTGGCTACTACCCCACTCCATCCGACTGATGTTGGGCGGTGAGTTGCACGCCGGACTTGGTGCCGTCTACAACAATCGCAACTCCAACAATCCCGTACAGGCAAAAGCTGAAATGAATGTAGGTGCATCATTCATCGCCATCTATCCGTTTCACATCAAGGAGCAACCCTTTACAATTCGTTACCAATTCAGTTTGCCATTGATTGGTGCTATGTTCTCCCCACAGTATGGTCAGTCATACTACGAGCTATCGCAAACCGGCTATAACCACAATATCTGCGCAACCTATCCCGGGAATGCGCCATCCATGCGTCATCTGTTGACCATTGACTTCCCCATCGCTCGCTTCACCTTCCGCATGGGATACCTCTGCGACATC
>JAGBUF010000245.1 GCA_017630975.1 Paraprevotella sp.
ACTTAAACTATAAAATAAAAAGAATCAAGTTACTCACATCATCCTTTACATGGAGCAACTTGATTCCTTATACTTACTTTTTTCAGACTAATCCATCCATCAATCCTTGCGTACTTTTATCACTTTATGTTTTTTATCTTTTGCAATATTCAACATATAAACACCCTTCGGCAAGTCCATAGAATTGAATACTGATTCTACATCACGCATTTCACAAGTGTAACTCTTTACCGCAACACCATTTGATGCTACTACGTTTACTTGAACCATTGCATCAACACTGATATCATCAATACCACTTGGATTTATGTCTGTGACATATAAAACACCATTGACAATGTTCTTGGTATCCCAATAAAGTTTTTTCTCTTCATCGATAACATTGTTTTCCAATACCGGATTTCCTCTGGAGTTACTTGCAGTCCATAATACTACAGAATCGCCCACTTCCAAAGCCAGATCTTCATCATAATACAATGAGATGACACCATTCATATTCATGCGATTGATGTTCTTCAAACTACCACCTCCGGTATTGCTACTTGTTGCAGCCTTAGCGATTCCTAATCTCAAAACTGAAGAAGATGCAAATGTAACATTCTTGTTACCAAACTCAATGCTACCGGAAGTAGCAGTACTTGTTGTACCTACATGACATGTTCCATTAATGGTAAAAGCAGAATTCTTCAAATCATCGCCCGTACGTCCGGAAAGGGTTGCACCCTTTGCTACAACCAATGCACCGGTTCCAAGTGTTCCGTTATTGACGCACAACTCACCCTCATTAACACGAACCTGACCATTATTATCCCATTTTCCACGTACAGTCATCTTTCCTTCACCCACTTTCGTAAATGCAGTTCCTGATCCGGTAACGATACCTTGCCAAGTCCAGTCTTCGTCATTACCAACCACCCAGGTATTATTTCCTGTTTCTCCATTATTATTGAATGAACAAAATCCTCCCAATTTTCCTTTTCCATCCAGACGACCGATTTCAAAAGTCTTACCATGATTCAAGACTGTAATTGTTTCGGGAATGTTCATTGTACCTTTAGGCATACCATTGGAAGTGTCAAAAGTAAATACACTACTTTCTGCATTGGTGGCTTGTGGAATCAAAGTTCCTTCAAAATCCAACAAATTCAACTGGATGGGTGTACGAGTTGCATACCAACCATTTCCCTTCTCTGTTGCACAATACACTGTTATGGCTCCTGTACCGGTCAACTTATTGGTATAAGTACAACGATTTGCAGTGGTCCAAGATGCTACCCCACCTTCAGGAATATGGATTTCGTTATATGTGGAAACATTATCAACTAAAGAACCATTTCTTATTTCAACCACTTTTGCAGCATTTCCGGAGCCATTCTGAACAGTACCTGCCTCTATGACCAATCTTGACAAAGCAGAACCGTTTGCCGTTGTCTTCAACCAACCGGAACCACGTTTTGTCAGGACAGTACCACTGAAAAGAGCCTGTTGTGTAAAATCAGCTTGATTATTGATTATACCTCCACTTGGACCATCAAATCGAATGATAGAACCATTCGTCACAGCTTTTAAGGTTTGCAATTCTGCACCATTCTCAATAACAAATTTACTAGCACTGGTAGTAACACCACCCAAGTTACCATGAGCCTGTACATTATTTGACAATGTGGTCACCTTGACAACGCCTCCACTCAAATAATTACCACCGGTATAAGTATTTTCAAGTGTAATGGAAACTGTTCCGGTTCCACGCTTTGAAAATGCACCACTTGTTATGGCGCCTGTACCAGAGAAAGAATAAGTTTTGGTACCATCAACAACTAAAGAGTCTACTTCCAATTCTTCATTTACATTCACTGAAAAACGTGATGCTTGGTCGTTGAATTCTACAATATCACCCTTTACAAAGACCTCAGGTGAACCGTCTTGACTATTTGCTAACCTAAAATTCTCTGTCTTAGCGAAATTCCATTCAGCACTTACATCACCCATCCATACTATATTACCTGCACCACGTGTATTGCCTAATGTCAAGATAATATTTCCATCTACATGTTTCAATCCATATTTGAAATCACCTGTTCCTTCAATAAGGATGTTCGCAAGTGAACCTTTAAGTTCTTCTACCTCACCGATAATATATTCACCTGCTGTTAGGTTATTGCTGTTTATACGGATAATCGGTTGGAGGTATTTAGGACCATATGTCATCCATATTCCTCCCTTTCTGTCGATTGAAAGTGTTTTTGCCTTGAAGATATCACTTTTCGCTTTAGCTCCATCTATATCAATTACCATACAACTACCAAATAACATGGTAAGTACAGAATCAACCTTCAAATCACCGATAACATTCGCTCCTCCCGGTCGGATGATACTTCCATATTCAGCCTTAATACTCTTGAAATGTCCTCCATTGGAATTCAACTCTGCAAAGCGGTTCAACCACAGAGGTGATTTCACCATTGAACCATCAAAATTCAAGGTTCCTGCCCAAACATTTGTTTCACCTTGGTGTTTCATATCCACTTTCGGCAATGTCAAGATTCCATCACCTTGTTTGATGAGCTTGGTTTGACCGGAAAGTCCACCACCTTTAACATTACATGTATAATACGTTCTTAAAATCTCTGGATCGGCATAAGACGCATTATTGCCAGCTGTACCTTGTACCCAACTCGGCACATTGAATGTAACGATATACGGACTGGCACCATCTGCAATCGTTACTTCCGTATCATTGGTTTCACATACAATGAAATGTTTGTCTTCATTAGTTATCGTTCCACCATTTGCTACTTCTGTTCTACCGGTCATTGTATATGGAGGCGGGGCAACAGTAATACCTTCCATTTCGCCCAAGAAATAACTCTTATGAGGTGGTTGGTTATAACCTAACGATTGCCATACCATCGCATTTCTATACTGATGGTCATGCCACAACGTGTATATAGCGAAATTGGTCGGGACATTTGTTGTATAGACTCTAATAGCTTTATTATCGGCTCTACGCACCACCAATTCCTCGCGCCAGTCTCCCCAAAGATCTCCAATAGCACCCGGATTATTCTTAGAACTGTTATTCAACTTCGTATCTGTCGCACTTAAAATTCTTGCACCCGTAGCCGGCTTATATACAACAGCATAGCCCTCTGTACCCGGACTTTCCATATACTCGTCACAGAGGTCACCATCCCAATATATTCTTTGATTCAAATCGGCCCAACTGATAAAAGCATCGCCACCTAAAGCATCAATAATCTTATCACCTGTAGTGCTCACCCATCCGGTAGATACACTACGACCTACACTACCAGGATATGAATTAGTAAAATTGGCACAAAGTGCTCGCCCGTCATCTCCGCCTGCTACATGACGGAAATACATCTCTGA
>JAGBUF010000246.1 GCA_017630975.1 Paraprevotella sp.
GCTGCATCATACACTTTCAGACTTAGATGCGGCTGTTTGCTTTTTAATATTCGTTGTGCCTTCATTAAAGCTTTAGCTGCTTTAGGGTGTAAAAAGGCTTCGCTCAGTTCCGTATAGAGTACCTTCCCCGTAAAATTATCTGCGCGTGTGTACATTAAATCTACCACGATGGTGGAATCTATGTCCTTGATGTTGACGAATCCGCTACTTACCAAATCCTTTTCTATTGTATTTTTCTTCTGTGCGTATATTGAATTACTCAATATGACGAAAAGAAGGACGAAGAACCTGCACATTTTCATAATGAATGACGAATCTTTATGCAAAGATAACTCTTTGCTTTTATTTATTGCGTGAAAGTCGGATGATGTTCTTGACAAAAGGTTTTGCATTGTAGTTGCGGTCAAAAGCCAATGGGTAGTCGGTTCTCCCGTGCATGGGCCAATTGTTTTTCCATGAGTCGCCGTCGGAAACGCCCCAGAAGGTTACCCTTGAGATATGGTCGGCGTGACGCAGATAAATCTTGAACAGGTCAGTATAGAATCTCGTCTGTTTTTCAATTGCCTCCGGAGTCAGCCCATTCTTATAAGGGTTCATCCGTTCTTCATATTCAAAGTCAGTTTCTACAGCAGCACCGAAATTCCCATGAGGCCATGGTAATACGCTTAAATCCAACTCGGTAATCATTACTTTAACTCCTTCGTTTGCAAAAGCTGTGATGCTTTTCTCGTACTCATCCAATGGCGTATTGAAAGCTACATGTGACTGCATTCCGATGCCATCAATGCGGATCCCCTTGGATTTCAGTTCTCGGATAAGGCGTATCACTCCCTCGCGTTTGCCGGCAAAGTGCATATTGTAGTCATTATAGTACAATTCTGCTTGTGGGTCGGCTTCGTGGGCAAACTCAAAGGCCATACGGATGAATTCAGGACCGATAATCTTATAGTAATAGGAGTGACGTAGATTTCCGTCTTCCATGATGGCTTCATTGACTACGTCCCATCCTTTTACTCTTCCTTTGAAATGTCCCACAACACCCTGTATGTGGTTTTTTAGGCGTTCTATCAACACGTCCCTGCTCACTTCTTTACCATTCTTGTCGTGGAAGAACCATTTGGGCGCCTGTGAGTGCCACACCAAACAATGTCCAATGAGCGTTTGTCCGTTGGATTCGGCCAATTCTACAAGTTTGTCGGCTGTAGTAAAATTAAAACGCCCTTCTTCCGGTTGTAGCGATTCCATTTTCATGCAGTTCTCAGCAACGAGAGAACTAAACTCCTTTTTGATGAGTGTATGCAACTTCTCATCTTTGCTGTAAATTTGTCGTTCGTTGATGGCGGCACCTATCAAGAATTTGTCTGCAAAAGCCTCTCTCATGCCCATTTGTTCGGTGTGTTTGCATGAAGGAAACAAGAGAAACATGAACGATAAGATGACGATATTCTTTGTTTTCATATTGAGTAGTGGATTAGTGATGATTTTTATTTATTCTTATATCTCTCAATGAGTGATTGTGGGAGTTTCACCACGCAGATATTCATGGAACGTCCATCCTCCGAAAGCATGGCGGATTGGATTTCAATGGCTGTTCCGTCCGGTTTGAATGTTGGGTGAACATGGTCCCGTGCAGTCGTCTTGTGTCCGACTGTCAACAGAATGCGCTCCTTCGTATGACGATCAATGAGCCATAACTCCCTTGCAAAATTATCACCTGCCACCCAATGTCCGTCAGCAGAGCCGGCTACGTGCCAGAAATTATCCCCGTCCACTTGTCCTTCCAGACAGAATGTTCTGTTGCGCATATTGATGACGGCTATTCCGGTCGGATATTCCTTTGTGCCTGATGGTCCCCAATTGTCAGGTGAGGTGTTTCGTTCGTTTTGTGTGATGGTGCGATGCCCCAGTAAGGCAATGACAAGTTCATCTTTGGTGATGACAGCCTCATGTGTCACCCAGTCATATTCTGTTTCCCTGTAGATGGGACGCAGATGACTGCCATCGGCATTGACCATCCATGTGCGTTGCGGTGCTTTTCCGCCTGTCTCCCAGCAGAATATCACCTCTCCCGGATGCCAGGGATTCCCTTGTATGTGTCCCACTTGAAAATGAACGCTCACCACATGTTCTACCTTGCCGGTAGTGAGGTTGATTTTACCGATTCCGCCGGGGCCTGCGCCCATATTGCGAGGACCAAAGTTCCCGGATATTTCTTCTGCAATAGGAAATGTCCCCGCATACTCTTTCCCTAATCTGAAGTAGGCAGTTTCCTCACTTCCGTCAAGTGCCATGTCACCATCAGCTCCCATTACTGCAGGGATGATGCCACAGATACGTTCATACTCTCCCTTTTTCTTCAACTTTCCAGTTTCAGAATCCTTGAAAAGGCGCTCCAAATTCGTTTCAACAACCTCCATACCTAACGCGTCACCTTTTTTATCTTTGATGGGGCGCATGTGGTAGAGATGCATGGTACGGCGCGCTACGCATAACATGCCCTTGTATCCACCCTCTGTTACCTGAACGATGTCGCCGGTTTCTTCGTTGACAGCCAATGCTTCTCCTTTGACACGGTCGGAACGGAAGATAATCCATTTGCCATCTGCCGTCCATTGATTATGTGTCTGATAGATTTTTGAGTCGCCGGTACCGCTTTTGCTTGTCAAGAATACAAGCTCTGCACCTGTTTTGGGGTCAGTGACAACCTTTCTTTCCGAGGGAAATTGTTTCCCTAATTGTGCCGAAGCGGATAGGGAATACAAGAGAATTAATAGTAGGCAACTCCAATGATGTTTAGTTTTCACGTTATTTGCCATGACTTCATTTTTATTTCTAATGGTCTAACTTATTGCAAAGATAAAAAATATTATAAAGGGCAAAAAGCAGAAACAAAAAAGCACTTACATTTTCATGCAAGTGCTTGATTTTTAAAGTGGACCAGCCTGGGCTTGAACCAGGGACCTCCAGATTATGAGTCTGTTGCTCTAACCAACTGAGCTACAAGTCCTGCGTATCCTTTTTGGATTTGCAGTGCAAAAGTAATACGTTTTTTTGAGACATGCAAACAAAAGTTCTTAAAAATGGTGGAATAAAACGGAAAATACTTTCAGTATTTCATAAACTGTTGTAACTTCGCAGAGAAGCAAAAATAAAAGCAAAAACGGATGGGAAATACAGATGAATGGTTGCATCTTGGATTGGATGATCAACAAATAGAGCAGAGAAGAAAAGAGCATGGAACCAATGAACTTACGCCACCAAAACGACCCTCTATGTGGCGGTTATATTTAGAGAAATTCCAAGATCCGGTTATCCGAATCCTATTGGTGGCTGCTTTTTTCTCTTTAATCGTAGCTTTTGTTGAGAAAGAATTTGCTGAAACCATAGGTATACTGATAGCTATACTCTTGGCAACAGGCATTGGCTTTTATTTTGAGTATGATGCTGCCCGTAAGTTTGACGTATTAAATGCTTTGGGGGGTGAGACAAAGGTAAGGGTAGTCCGTAATGGGTGTGTTTGCGAAGTAAGTCGTAAGGATTTGGTCGTTGGAGATGTCATCTTTTTGGATACCGGCGATGAGATACCTGCAGATGCTGAACTGTTGCAAGCAGAAAGTCTACAAGTGAATGAGTCTAATCTTACCGGAGAACCGGTGGCACAGAAGACTACAGTAGAAGCTGATTTTGATGAGAATGCTCCATATCCCGGCAATCATTTGTTGCGAGGAACTACTATTGTGGAAGGAAGTGCCATTGCGAAAGTCATAGCTGTAGGCGACAATACAGAAATTGGGAAGGTGGCACGCGAAGCCACTGCATTGACCGGTGAGAAAACACCTTTAGACAAGCAACTGGAACGGTTGGCTAAGATGATTAGTATCGTCGGTTATACTGTTGCAGCTTTGGCTTTTTCTTTCTTTA
>JAGBUF010000247.1 GCA_017630975.1 Paraprevotella sp.
CCTTGGTCTCGGTGCTTGTTGGGTGCAGATTCGTAACCGCAGCATGGAAGATGGTAAACCGGCAGAAGAAATAGTGCGTGCCATTTTGGGCGTTCCAGAGCATTTGCGCGTGTTGTCCATTGTGGCAATAGGTCATAAGGGAATGGAACGCAAACCTTTCAACGAAGACCGCTTGTTGTGGGAGAAAGTTCATGTCAATGCCTATAAAATTCAGGAGTGATGAAGATTGTTTGGATAGGTGCAGGGAATGTAGCGACACATCTGTCTGAGGCTTTTGCCCGCGCAGGACATGAGACACTGCAGGTGTTCAGTCGTACTATGCAGTCTGCTCAAACCCTGGCTGAACGTTTGGGATGTGATGCTACCGATAGGGTAGAAGATATCAAACCCAATGCAGATGTTTATGTCCTATCCGTTAAGGATGATGTGATTGATGAGTTAGTGGAAAAGGCACTTCCCCATTGTGAGAATGCTTTGTTTATCCATACAGCTGGCAGTGTACCGATGGAAGTCTTCCGTTCGTATGTCCGTCATTATGGTGTGTTGTATCCTTTGCAGACTTTCTCAAGAAACAAATCTGTTGATTTCAAACAGATACCTTTGTTTGTTGAAGCATCCGATGATGAATCACTCTGTCGTTTGCGTCAGTTGGCATCGTCGTGTTCAGATAAGATTTATGAACTGTCTTCTGAAAAAAGAAGACAACTGCATTTGGCTGCGGTATTTGCTTGCAATTTCGTGAACGGGTGTTATGCCATGGCTGAGAATATCTTACAATCAAAAGGGTTACCCTTTGACGTGATGTTACCTTTGATTGATGAGACGGCGAACAAGGTACATACTTTGAATCCGATAGTGGCGCAGACAGGACCGGCTGCAAGGGGCGACGTGGAGGTCATGAAGCAGCAAGTGGATTTGTTGAAAGATTTCCCCGAGATGCAGGAAGTATATCAGGCGATGAGTCGTTGCATCTACCGAATGAAACATGATATGGAATTAAATGATGATCTATGATAAACTATGATTTGACAAAGATTAAAGCATTGGCTTTCGATGTGGATGGTGTATTAAGTGCCGAAACAATTGTTTTGCACCCCAACGGCGAACCTATGCGCACTGTAAATATCAAGGATGGATATGCTCTGCAATTAGCGGTCAAGATGGGATTACACGTGGCTATCATCACGGGTGGAAAGACTGAGGCGGTAAGGAAACGTTATGAAGGATTGGGTATTCCCGACGTGTATCTTGGTTGTTCGGTTAAAATAAAGACTTATGATGACTTCCTGAATAAGTACGGACTGAAAGACGAGGAAGTGTTGTATATGGGTGATGACATACCCGATTATGAAATAATGAAACGTTGTGGTTGTCCTTGTGCACCATCTGATGCAGCCCCCGAAATTAAGGAACTATCCGTATATATTTCGCATCATAAGGGCGGTCATGGTTGTGGTCGTGACATCGTGGAACAGGTATTGCGTGCAAAAGGACTATGGCTCAAGGATGAAAAAGCATTTGGTTGGTAGTGTATGTTGGAACATTTGAAGAAATATCATTTGGTGTTGGCGAGTAACTCCCCTCGCAGAAAGGAACTGCTCGCCGGTTTAGACCTCACATTTGAGGTTCGCGTGTTGTCGGATATCGATGAGTCCTATCCCGATAATCTGTCCTGTGAGGAGATACCACAGCACATTTCTCAAAAGAAGGCGAAAGCTTATCAAAGTACTATGGCAGACGATGAGCTCATCATTACAGCCGATACGATTGTTTGGTCAGATGGAATGGTTTTGGGAAAGCCGGCAGATGCCGAAGCTGCTAAGCAAATGTTAAGACTATTGAGCGGAAAGGTACATCAAGTGGCTACCGGTGTTACGTTGCTGACCAAAGAGCAACAGAAAACCTTTGCTGTGGTGAGTGAAGTTGTTTTTGATGAATTAAGTGATGAAGAGATAGAATATTATGTTGCGCATTATTCTCCGATGGATAAGGCGGGAGCCTATGGCATTCAAGAATGGATTGGCTATGTGGGTGTCGCTTCGCTGAAGGGTTCGTATTTCAATGTCATGGGGTTGCCTGTGCAACGATTGTATAAAGAATTAAAAAGTTTTTAAGAGATGAGAAGGATTTTGAAGAGTTTAGTTTATGGTTTTGGTTTGTTACTGATGTGTTGTTTGGTTGCTTGCGAAGAGGATATCAAGTCATCAGTACTTCCCACTTTTGCAGGCTTCAAATTAGAACCTGTTGTTTGGCATGCCGGTGACAAAGTGCGTGTCACTGCTGTACAGAAAACACTTGGAGATCAGTTGTATCGAGCAGATTATACTTGGAGTGTGAAATGTGGTGACGAAGAAATAATAAAAAACCAAAAAGTGGTGTACGATAACGATAAGAGTAA
>JAGBUF010000248.1 GCA_017630975.1 Paraprevotella sp.
ACCGCCCTCTCAGACGAAGAGGTAATCTATAAAGAAGAACACAGCAAATTATACTATTTACGCTATATGGTGGAGGGCGACGCCGAAGGACGCTACGCCATTGTGGCAACAACCCGTCCGGAAACCATCATGGGCGATACTGCCATGTGCATCAACCCCAACGACCCGAAGAACACCTGGCTGAAAGGCAAGAAGGTCATCGTTCCATTGGTAGGTCGTACCATTCCAGTTATTGAAGACGACTATGTAGACATTGAATTCGGAACAGGATGTCTGAAGGTGACACCTGCGCACGATGTGAATGACTACATGTTGGGAGAAAAATACAATCTTCCTTCCATTGACATCTTCAACGACAATGGAACACTGAGCGAGGCTGCCGGAATGTATGTCGGTATGGACCGTTTTGATGTACGCAAACAAATCTGCAAGGATTTGGAGGCTGCAGGACTTTTAGAAAAGGTAGAAGATTACACCAACAAGGTGGGTTGTTCTGAACGTACAAATGTTCCTATTGAACCAAAATTGTCAATGCAATGGTTCCTCAAAATGGAACATCTGGCTAAGATTGCCTTGGAACCCGTTATGAACGACGATATTAAGTTCTACCCAGCCAAATACAAGAACACTTACCGTCATTGGATGGAAAACATCAAGGATTGGTGCATCAGTCGCCAGTTGTGGTGGGGACACCGTATCCCGGCATATTACCTTCCGGAAGGTGGTTTTGTAGTGGCCGAGACTGCGGAAAAGGCGCTTGAGTTGGCTAAAGAAAAGACGGGTAATGCACAACTTACACTCGCTGATTTACGTCAGGATGAGGATGCTCTTGACACATGGTTCTCCTCTTGGTTATGGCCCATCTCTTTGTTTGACGGTATCAACAACCCCGGCAACGAAGAAATGCAATACTACTATCCTACTGCCGACCTTGTTACAGGTCCGGATATTATCTTCTTCTGGGTGGCACGTATGATTATGGCAGGCTACGAATATGAAGGAAAGATGCCATTCAAAAATGTATATTTCACCGGTATCGTTCGCGATAAACTGGGACGCAAGATGAGCAAATCATTAGGCAACAGCCCGGACCCATTGGATTTGATCGAACGCTTTGGCGCTGACGGTGTTCGTATGGGTATGATGCTTTCCGCTCCTGCCGGTAACGATATCCTGTTTGATGACACGCTCTGTGAACAAGGACGAAACTTCAATAATAAAATCTGGAATGCCTTCCGTCTCGTTAAGGGATGGCAAACAGCAGATATCGAGCAACCGGAGAGCGCAGCCATTGCAACTCAATGGTTTGAAGCTATGCTGAAAACAACGGCAGCAGAAGTGACCGACTTGTTCGGTAAATACCGTTTGAGCGAAGCTTTGATGGCTGTTTACAAGTTATTCTGGGACGAATTCTCCAGTTGGTACTTGGAAATGATTAAACCGACATACGGACAACCTATTGATAAAAAGACATACGAAGTAACTTTGCGCTTCTTTGATGTACTGCTGAAGTTGTTGCATCCGTTCATGCCATTCATCACAGAGGAATTATGGCAACACATCTACGACCGTCTGCCCGGCGAGAGCATCATGATTTCTCCACTCCACATGGCGGCTCCAACAGAGGAAGACAATGCATTGATTACTCATATCGAGAATGTGAAAAACATCGTTGCAGGTGTACGTACCGTTCGTAATCAAAAGAATATCGCACCGAAAGAGACATTGACATTGGAAGTGGTAGGTGAAAATCCTGAAGCGGCTTATGACAGCGTCACCATGAAGATGGCCAATTTGAGCCATATTGATATTGTTGCACAAAAAGGAGAAGGTACTGCAGCATTCATGGTCGGTACCACAGAATTTGCTGTTCCTCTCGGCAACCTTATTGATGTGGAAGCTGAAATCGCTAAACAAGAAGCTGAATTGAAACACTTAGAAGGTTTCCTCATCAGCGTACAGAAAAAACTCTCCAACGAACGTTTCGTTGCCAACGCTCCGGTTGCTGTCGTTGAAATGGAACGTAAGAAACAAGCTGACGCTGAGAGCAAGATTGCAGCTCTCAAAGAGAGTTTGGCTAAACTGAAGAAGTAAGTCATCTGACATATAACAAAGCGAGGCAGTGGATACACCGCCTCGCTTTGCTTTATAAATCCAACTATGGGATGGTAAATTTCAATCTTGCCTCCCAATTGTATTTTATAGGCACTACGCTATTAGGCCTGTCTTCAAGCCAAAAATCGCTATATATGGTGATACTGTTATAGCCCTTTTGTGCCTCGTATCTCAGGCCCTTACCACCATTCGCATCGGGATTGGAGCAATAAATGCCTCCATAAACATAATATTTACCTGTGGAAGGATTATAAGTCCATTCTACTCTATCTGTCTTCCCATCAATATATTGAGCATAACTGTCATAACTTAGTCCCGGACCGATAACATCTATCGTTGCATTTACCGTTCCAGAAGTTACAGTTGTCGTATTACCTGTGTTGTCGTCTGTATTATCGTTACCACCACCGGAATAAGCATCCTGAGTGATCACGATAAAAATACTACCCTCAAGACCAGAACCGTAATAAGAAGTATATTCTATCTCTATCTGTTGGGAACGTGGACTTGAAGATAAATTAAGATCTACATTCACTTTATATTTATTGGGATTTTCCCAATCATAACCTATTGATATAAATCCATCAGAAGGAGTTGTCACTTTGAAGTAACCCACGCCTTGTCCGGTACTATTCAATTTTCCGCCATGCAATCTCGTGAATATCGCTTCAAGATCAAGACCATATTCTCCTTTTTGATAGGTACAATTATACTTATTGTTTGACACATAAGTCAAATTCGTGCTTTTAATAGCAGGGACTACACTGGTAAACAAGTAGACTGTGCCTACCTCAGGTAACAGATTCTCCCCTCCCGGTTTGTATAAACAATTATTGTAGTAGGCAAACAGCTCCCCATCCAACTCATCTCCATCCTCACGTATCACCAAGGTATTGGCAGTCAATTGCGTCAAGGTCAATTCGTCCCATGTTTCTTCTTCGTCGAATTCTCCATTTTCATCATAAAAAACGACTTTTAAGACTGCATTGTTTCCTTGAACAAATAATGTTCCACTGAATGAGGAATATTCATCGTCCCCTTCATACCATCTTCCTGTAACACTCATGTCTCTGTTGATGGTGATACGTTCAAGATACTCTTCATCTCCTTCTGGTTCTTTTCCCAACCAACTTCCGTAAATATTCTCCAAATTCATCACACCAGATGAGCCTCCGCCATCCGGATCTTCAACTCCGGGTGGTTCAGGAGTAGGATCGTTTTCACCGGAACACGAAGAAACCAGCAAAAGCGAAATGAACGCTATTGCCAAAAAATTCAACTTTTCCATAAGATTTAAGTTTAAGTTAGTTTTTCTGTATAATAGATTGTATTCCCTCAACGGTCCGGTTGGAGAAACAATCGTCTTACTCTGCCAGCAGATTCTTCAGGAAGCCATCCAGGTCTTCATCCAATCCTTTCAGCAAATCGCCATCCAAAATAACAGTATCATCATCAACGAGGAAAAGGTCAGTCAGTGTTTCCTTTTCATCGTCCACCAATACAAAAGAATAAGGTTTGAGGATAGAAAGAGATTCCATCGTTTCTTTCATACCTTGAATACACTGCTTAAGAATGGGTGCCACCTCACCATAGAAATCCTCTTCAGGCGACTCAATCCATTGCTCCACCACGCAACGTGTCAATTCATCATCGTCATCATTGAATGCCAACAATTCACCGGAGTCTGCTTTGACTTGCAAGTGGATATCTGTCAACATCAATTCCTCTTTCCCTTGCGGATATTTTGCCGCCACTTTCTTTAACGCACGCTCGATTTGTTGTATGGTTTGCAATGTCGCTTTCATAGTTTTAAACTTTGCTTCCTATTGTAAGACTCAAAAGTACAAAAAAAAAGTTAAAAGCAAGAGGAAACAAAAGAAAAAGCAGGACATCCGTCCAAAAAGTCAAAAAAACACTCCGGACAATAGCATCGTTCACTATCTGTCCGGAGTATTTTATCCTATATTCTATCAGTTATACTACAATCCTCGTCCATGACAATTCTTGAATTTCTTACCGCTTCCACATGGACATGGGTCGTTGCGTCCGGGCAACTTATCTGCCACAATCGGTTGTTGCTTACGCGGACCGCGTGTATCCTGATGGGCTGCAGCTTCTTGATTGGGATCGGTCAAGTCTGAACGCGACTCAACATATCTTTCCTTTTTGGTCGTTTCAGGAGCCGCTTCGCGTACTTCCTGCGGATCCTGCATCGGAATCTGTCCACGCATCAATACACTGATGGTCTGGTTGTTGATTTTGTTCACCATGCTGTCGAACAACTTCACACTTTCCAACTTGAATATCAACAATGGATCCTTTTGCTCATAACTTGCATTCTGCACCGAATGTTTCAATTCATCCAACTCACGCAAGTTCTCTTTCCAAGCCTCGTCAATCGTGTGCAACATAATGGCCTTCTCAAATGCCTTAATCAGCGAACGACATTCTGTTTCGTAAGCTTCCTTCAAAGGAGTGGAGATTTGGTAAACACGACGACCATCCGTTATCGGCACCATGATATTTTCATACATCTGTCCTTGGGTCTCGTACACTTGTTTGATGACGGGATACGCCACTGTTGCCAACATATCGGTCTTTTGTTTGAAACGTTCCATTGTAGCCTGGAAAGCCTTCTCACAAAGTTCCTCACGCTTCATCTCCATGAATTCTGTTTCGGCAAACGGCACCTCCATCGCAAACACCTCGATGAATCCTTCCTTGCATCCTTGGTAGTCATTATTCTCTATGATATTTACCGTACGGTCCCATATCATATTGGCAATATCCATGCCGATACGTTCACCCATCAAAGCATGACGACGTTTTTCGTACACCACCGTACGCTGTTTGTTCATCACATCATCATATTCCAACAAGCGTTTACGTACACCGAAATGATTCTCCTCTACCTTTTTCTGAGCACGCTCAATGGCATTGCTAATCATCTTGTGTTCAATCATCTCTCCGTCCTCAAAGCCTAAACGGTCCATGATATTGGCAATACGTTCACTGGCAAACAAGCGCATGAGCTTGTCTTCCAACGAAACAAAGAAGACAGAGGAACCCGGGTCACCTTGACGACCGGAACGACCACGCAACTGACGGTCCACACGACGACTCTCATGACGCTCAGTACCGATAATTGCCAAACCGCCGGCAGCCTTCACCTCATCGCTCAACTTGATATCGGTACCACGACCCGCCATATTAGTGGCAATGGTCACCGTACTGCTCTGACCTGCCTTAGCGACGATATCTGCTTCTTGCTGATGCAATTTCGCATTCAATACATTATGAGGAATCTTGCGCATACTCAGCATCTTGCTCAACATCTCAGAGATCTCTACAGATGTGGTTCCGACCAATACCGGACGACCGGCTTTGACCATCTCCTCTATCTCCTGAATGACCGCCTTATACTTCTCACGTTGTGTTTTGTAGACACGGTCATTCATATCATTACGCGCGATAGGACGATTGGTAGGTATCTCCACCACATCCAATTTATAGATATCCCAGAACTCACCTGCTTCTGTAATAGCTGTACCGGTCATACCGGACAACTTATGATACATACGGAAGTAATTCTGCAATGTAATCGTAGCGAAAGTTTGTGTGGCAGCCTGTATCTTCACATGCTCCTTCGCCTCAACAGCTTGATGCAAACCGTCACTCCAACGACGACCGTCCATGATACGACCGGTCTGTTCATCAACAATCTTCACCTCTCCGTTCATGATGACATACTCGTCATCACGATTGAACATGGTATATGCTTTCAACAGTTGTTGCAAGGTGTGCATACGTTCACTCTTGATGGCAAAATCTGAGAAGAGCTGATCCTTCTTGATGACACGCTCTTCGTCTGTCAACGTAGCATCAGCTTCCAGCTCTGACATGGCAGACGTAATATCCGGCATGACGAACAAATCCGGATCTGAAGTATAACGTGCCAACCACGCAAAACCTTTATCCGTCAGGTCTACACTATTCAATTTCTCATCTACTACGAAGAACAATGGCTCTACCGCTTCGGGCATACGCTTATTATTGTTCTCCATATAGATTTCTTCGGTCTTCAACATACCGGACTTGATGCCTTGCTCTGACAGATATTTAATCAAGGGCTTGTTCTTCGGAAGCGCCTTATGACTGCGATACAACTGCAAGAAACCCTGAGTCACATTATCCTTATCACCCGACGCAATCATCTGCTTGGCTTCAGCCAAATAACGAGTTGCCAATTGACGTTGTTCATTGACCAACTTCTCCACCAATGGCTGATACTCTTCAAACAATTGGTCGTCACCTTTTGGCACCGGACCGGAAATAATCAACGGTGTACGTGCATCATCAATCAACACCGAGTCCACCTCATCGACAATGGCATAGTTGTGTGCTCGTTGTACAAGATCCTGAGGATGTGATGCCATATTATCACGCAAGTAGTCGAAACCAAATTCATTGTTCGTTCCGAAAGTGATGTCGGCCAGATAAGCACGACGGCGAGCCTCGCTATTGGGTTGATGTTTGTCAATACAATCCACGCTCAAACCATGGAACATATAAAGAGGTCCCATCCATTCCGAGTCACGTTTTGCCAGATAGTCATTCACTGTCACCACATGCACACCATTACCTGTCAAAGCATTCAAGAACACCGGAAGCGTAGCCACAAGGGTTTTACCCTCACCGGTAGCCATCTCAGCAATTTTTCCCTGATGCAATACGACACCACCGAACAACTGAACATCATAGTGTATCATGTTCCATACTGTATCGTTTCCACCGGCTGACCAATGGTTGTGATAAACCGCCTTGTCACCTTCAATATCTACGAAATCATGCTTGGCAGCCAACTCCCTGTCAAAATCGTTGGCGGTAACAACAACCGTTTCAGCCTTGGCAAAACGCTCTGCTGTAGACTTCACAATAGAGAATACTTGTGGCATGACCTCATTCAATGCCACTTCATAACGCTCCAGCGCCTCTTTCTCCAACTTGTCTATTTGGGCGAACAAAGAAGAACGTTCCTCGATAGGAAGCTCCTCCACTTTCGCTTTCAACTCACCGATCTTCTGTTTGATGTCATTAGCAGATGCTTGCACATACGCTTTCACCTCTTGTGTTTTGGCACGAAGAGCATCGTTGTCCAAC
>JAGBUF010000249.1 GCA_017630975.1 Paraprevotella sp.
GATAGCATGCATTTCTGCTGTATTCTCACCGGTCTTACCCAATATATCAATAACCTTACCTATCGGGTTCTTCGCATTTTCCGGCCACTCCGTCACTTTTACGACAACCTTATCACCCGTCTTGCCACCTTTTAATGCTCCTTTGGGAATGAAGATATCATTGGCTAATGTCCTGTCCTCGGTCAATAAGAATGCAAAATCCTTTCGCACCTCCAATTTGCCAACAAACGTTTTTTCACCTCGCTGCAAAATCTCCACCACTTGTGCCTCGCGCACATGATGCTTCCGCCGGGCAAGCATTGTCACTCTTACCTTATCTCCCGTCATAGCATGCAACGAATTGCGTTCGGCAACCAACACCGGTTCACCTCCATCGGTCGGTGTGACAGTATTCTTACCATTGGACTTACGGTTGAAGATAGCTTCAAAAACTTGTCCTTTTGTATTCAGACAAAAAGACCATTTATCAGTTTCTTTTATATAGTCATCCATCATCAAATCCTCGATAATGTCTATACAGAGCATCCTCGCCGCATGAGTATCCAACTGCAACTCTCTGAACAAACTTTTAATATCATAAACTTCAGACGGATTGTTTTGGAAAAGTTCGATAATCCACCTTGTCAAATCTTTTTTCTTGACACGCAAGCTTGCTTTTTTCTTACCCCTCGCCATAATCTATATCTTTTAAGACTTTCTTATTTTTCAAACCTTATGCAAGGTAGTTATATTTATTTATTTGTCCTTTCTTTTCCGCATATTTTTTTGAAAATTCAATTCTTTTGAGATTTGACAACGAAAATAAACTATCTTTGCACTACTTAACAGCATTACGCATGAATCAAGACGAAAGAACAAGATCCATATACAAAGTGACCTGGACAGGAAGTGCCGTAAATTTTGTATTGGTATTTTTGAAATTTTTGGCAGGATGGATGGGACAAAGTGCCGCAATGATTGCAGATGCTATCCATTCTTTATCTGATTTCGTTACTGATATCGTAGTGTTGATCTTTGTTCATATTTCCAACAAGCCGCAAGACAAGGATCATGGTTATGGACACGGGAAATATGAAACACTTGCTACTGCCATTATCGGTATCATCCTGCTATTTGTAGGATTGGGCATTTGCTGGAATGGATTGTTAGCCATTCGGACTGTATGGAAAGGGGGGGCGTTGCCCGCACCGAGCAGCATCGCCTTTTGGGCTGCTGTTATTTCAATCCTTTCCAAAGAAATCATCTATCAATATACAATTTATATTGGGAAGAAAACGGAATCAAAGGCCGTTATTGCCAATGCTTGGCACCACCGTAGTGACGCATTCTCGTCCATCGGTACGGCATTAGGAATCGGAGGTGCCATTTGGTTGGGCGAACAATGGAGAATACTTGACCCGTTAGCTGCCATTATTGTCAGTCTTTTCATCATCAAGGTAGCCATTGAATTGCTGAGACCCTGCATTGACGAACTGACAGAGAAGTCCCTGCCCGACGAAATAGAGCAACATATCTGCAATATTGCCGAAGAAACGCCGGGTGTATCCGCTGTTCACAACATGCGAACACGCCGTATCGGTAATCGTTTTGCCATTGAGATGCATATCCGTATGGATGGTCACACATCCCTTTTTGAGGCACACAAGAAAGCCTCATTGATTGAATCTCAATTAAGAGCTGCATACGGAAGAGACACACATGTAGGTATTCATGTAGAGCCCATGAAACAGCCTGACGGGACATACGAAGAATAAATAGTTTTCATTATGAAGATATTAGTAACAGGTGCCAGCGGATTTATTGGTAGTTTCATCATTGAGGAAGGACTGAAACGTGGGCATGAGATGTGGGCTGGAATGAGAAAATCCAGTAGTCGTGCCTACCTGAACTCACCAGAAATAAAGTTCGCTGAACTGGATTTTGCACATCCGGAAATTCTCCGTTCGCAATTGGCTGCCGCACAAGCTGAGTTTGGAGGTTGGGATATTATTGTTCATGCAGCAGGGGCAACCAAATGCATTCATCGGGAGGATTTCTTCCGTACCAATACCGATGGAACCCGCCATTTCGTTGACATCCTAAGAGAATTAGGAATGGTACCTCGCCGTTTCATTTTCATTAGTTCACTAAGTGTTTTTGGTGCGATTCGTGAAACGGCTGTCCGTAAACCTACAGCAGATCAACCATGGATATATAAGCCTATCCAGGAAGAGGATCAACCACACCCCAACACCACTTACGGAGAGAGTAAACTGGCAGCTGAACAATACATACAGTCATTGACTGGTTTCCCTTACGTGATTCTTCGGCCCACCGGTGTTTACGGTCCCAGGGAAAAAGATTACTTCATGATGGCAAAAAGCATCCAACAACATGTTGATTTCAGTGTGGGATTCCGTCCACAGGAAATCACATTTGTTTACGTAAAGGACCTTGTTCAAGCCGTATTTTCAGCGATGGAAAGGGATGTAATAGGAAGAGCCTTCTTCATCAGCGATGGCAACATCTACCACAGTACAGAGTTCAGCGACTTGATACACAAAGAACTGGGATGTCCATTCATGTTGCGCATCAAGGCTCCCATTTGGTTACTGCGCGTCATCTGCACCGTAAATGGCACATTCAACACATGGCGAGGAAAAACAACGACACTGAATCAAGACAAGTTTCATATCTTGAGCCAAAGAAATTGGCAATGTGACATTGAACCCGCACGCAAAGAATTAGGGTATCAACCGGAATACTCTTTAGAAAGAGGAGTAAAAGAAACTATTGCATGGTATAAAAAAGAAGGATGGTTATGACAAATAAATTTAGATGGTTTGTTGAAAAAGACATCATGTCTACAAAAGGATTATGGGCGATAGAATGGTTATCAATCATTTATGGTGCTATTACAGCTATTTTTGCACTTTTCTTATGGCAAGACTTGGCGCATCCCGGTATGATGTTGCTGCAAAGAGGATTCATTTTACTCGGTACGTTGGCATTGTGGAGGTTGTATCGTTTATGGTCTACCAGAATCATGACTTTCATACGCATCACTGCCCAAATGGCATTACTCAGTTTCTGGTATCCTGAAACGTATGAGTTCAATAGCAGACTACAGAATCTTGACCATATCTTCACCCGCTGGGATGAAGTATTGTTCGGATGTCAACCTTCCCTTGAATTCAGTCGCATGTGTCCATGGGGATGGCTCAGCGAAGCACTCAATATGGGCTATTTCTCCTACTATATCATGATTGTGGCTGTAATGGTATTCTTTTTCCTCTGCCACAAGAAAGAATATGAACGTGCATCATTCGTTGTTATGTGTTCATTCTTTATCTACTATCTTATCTATGTATGCCTACCGGTCGTCGGACCGCAGTTTTATTTCCAGGCAGTAGGTGTAGAAACTATTGAAGCCGGTATATATCCGGAAGTAGGTACATATTTCAGCCAACATACTGAGATGCTTCCCGCTCCCGGAGATGCAGATGGTTTTTTCTACCGCATGGTAAGAAGTGCACAGGACACTGGCGAACGCCCTACTGCTGCCTTCCCCTCTTCACACATCGGCATCAGTCTCATCCTGTTGTACCTTGTATTCCCATACAGCAAGAAAATTTTTGTAGCTATATTACCTTTCGTCATATTGCTTTCACTCGCCACCGTCTACATTCAAGCACACTATTTGGTGGATGCCATTGCCGGTGTCATTTCTTCTGTACTGGTCTTTCTACTCAGCAGCTATTTATTTGATAAAGGACTCTTCAAACAGTCATTAAATGCTGTTTAAATCATCAATAATGGAACGAACTACCCCCCACGAATTCACGCAACAATGAAGTGTACGGTATGACATCGTCTACCATCGGAACAAAATATTTTAGGAATTTACTCAGGCGATAGGCTTCAGAATACTCCGGAAGGTTTTCGGGTACACGTTCCAATAGTGGAAGTGCCTGATTTCGTATTACCGCCAACTCAAAGAGTAAAGCACTGTTGAACATCGCATCTGCCTCTTCTTGATAAGGGTATATCCATTTATCCTCACCACGTCGCACGCTGGGCCAACGACGTATTGTATCCAACGCAGAACATCCACGATACTTGTAATCTCGGACGATACGTCGCAACAAACTATTGTCCTCTGTCGGAATTAAATTATGCTCGTCGATCAGGATTGTCGTCATGGCAGATACATAAATGAGATA
>JAGBUF010000250.1 GCA_017630975.1 Paraprevotella sp.
CACTGTTCTTGTGAAGATTTGTGGTTCCGGTTGAGGTTGCACTTGTACAGCAGGGATATCAAATCCATTATTGCGGTAAGCATATCCGGCACAAGTAGTGTCAGTAAGGGCCACTTGGATGGTTTGACTGATACGTACATTATCTAAGTGCAACATGCGGAATTCGTTTTCTTTAGTAGATTCTCCCTTGAATGCCACTTGAATAACTTGTCCTGCATATTTGCTCAGATCAATTGTTTGTTTTTCCGGCACTGCAGTGAGGGCACTGTAGGAATAGTCACCGTTTTTGTCGTTCCATATAGTAGCATTGTCTCTATTCCAAGTTTTACCATTGTCAGTAGAAACAAGCACAGCAAACAAGTCGTCATCTACATAGCTTGATGTAACATCTGTACAGAGGTCGGTAGTTTTAATTGTACTACGTATCCACTCTGCTTGGGTAAGACCAAGGTCGAATGTGAGTTTGGTTTCTCCTTCCGGAATTTGGATGTTAGGAGTGACCATCCATGCTTTTGCGTTTTCATATTCCATTCCACTTTCCGTCATTAATCCAGTTTCTCTTGAGTTGATGAAGAGTTTTGCATGTGGATCTTGCATTGTGCATGCGCTGTCAACGCGTCCCCATGATGGATTAGCAAGCGGAGTCATTTCTGCACCATTAAATACATCTTCCAAGAATGCATTATAGTGTGTCCAATTTGGCAAATTCAATTCAGAAACGTTTGTTCCGAACTGTTTAAATCCTTCAATGAAAGGCAATGTATATGGAGCATAAGCTGTTTTAACAGATCCGTATGTCCATGAAGTTGTAGTGTCTTCACACACTGTACGAATTGCATAGAAGTATTCGGTGTCAGGATTCAAGCCACTGATGGTATGAGGTTTAGACTTCACTTTTCCGTCATAGACATCAGCAACATAAGCAGCATCGTCAGTTTCGGTAGCAGTGATTTTCTTTGTAGAAACCTTCAGATCCCATTCAGAACCATTCACCCAATTCATCTTCAGTTCAGTTCCAGTAGCTATTTGTTCAGCCATTACGTTATCCGGAGCAGCACAAGAGATGTGTTCAATGAATACATTATTGATTGCCACCGGTTGTTGAGATGTATTCTTAGCATTATCGATATTCCACCAATAGAATGCAATGTAGTAAGCACCTTCTTTAGGAACAGTAAACGAGAATGTAGATTGAGTCCAAGATGATTTAGCTGTGTTCATGGTTGTTCCGGTAAGTTCAGCCACAGCCTTTTCAGCTAAAGAATTAGGATCAAGTTCATGGTAATCCACTACTTTTCTATACTCATTCATGTCTTGGTCAGCATGGAATAGGAATACACGTGTAAATTGTGAACCTCTCGCAGCATTTGGCGATTTCCATTCAAAAGACATCTCATGCAATCCATCTCGTAGATAGAACGGACGATAGATATATGTATGCGTGTGATTTTTGATAAGGTTGTAATCTACCCCATTACCAGAAATGTACAAGCAAGTGTCTTCTGCAGCTGCCGTACCAATTGTCCATTGGTTATACTCATCATGTTGCATTGGAATAATGGTTGAGCGCCATGCCTTGTTTTCTGCTTCAACAGAGAAATCATTTGCATAAGGAGCTTGCGCCAATGTAGCCAATGTGTGGCGTGTACCAATTTTCACCCATCTTCCTTCTTCTTTTTCTTTAGAAACTCCGCGTACATAGACTGCATAGTCAGTGTTTGCCTTAAGACCTGTGATGAGTGTACGTTGTTCTGTCAAATCTTTTACAAATACAGAGTCAACTCCATCGGTGCAAAGCACATCGTATGTAGCAGCAGGAACATCAACTACCCATCTAGCAGTAAGGCTATTTTCTGTAGGATTGGTTACAAAGCCATAGCTTGGAGAAACACATCCAATAGCAGAAACTTCTACATCATCAATGCGAACTGAAGTAGGATAGTATTGACGGAATGCAATGTAGCCATCTGCTCCCTTGTAATTAGCAAAGGAAACTGATTTGTGAATCCATTTATCCTTCAAAGGATAGATGTTTTCTACAGGTACAAATGTAGTGGTGTCAGTAGGATCAGTCATCACACCCACTACAGGTACTGAAGCAGCTTGAAGATCAGTGTAGATCATGAAGGAGAGTTGAACTGTATCTAACTTAGCATCCATCTTAGGCAATGCATAATAATGCCATTGTGGTCCAGCAGAACCTCCATCTTCTATAATGGAAGCAACTTCGAGATATTGTCCATCATAGTTATCACTATTGCTTTCGTAAGCACGTGCATTGTTAAATTGATAGAATTCAGAGTATGGAGTATTTGTCAACATAGTCCAGCATGCACTTGCCTTAGTCAATAACCAATCATTGAAGTTTTCGCGGTAAGGCAATGGGAATGCACTCATGCAAGAAGTGTTAACTGACAAGAGGTCAGACCAGAGCAATTCGCCATTTTCTGTTGTTGTAGCCACATAAGCAAACAATGTTTGGTCAGGAGAAAGGCCTGGTACTGAGAATACATTGGTTTTCAAAGTTGTGTCAATCATGGCCACTTCTTCAGGAGATTCCACCATGTGATCATAAATCTTCAGTCTGTATGTTTTTTCATCCTTTCTTGTAGACCAGGTGTATCTGATGTAATCATGTGATACTGAATCAGCCTTGAAATTAGATACCGGCAAATTGCCTTTTATCAAATCAACCGTTACGTCATCAACAAAAATGTCTGTACATTCACCTTGATATTCTGCACGAAGTGTGATTTGATCACCCCAAACATAAGTAGTATCTAACTCACCTTCTTCATTTACATCAATAATTGGCATTCCCTTATAAGCATCAAACGGAACAACCACCTTAGTCCATTCATTTTGTTGAAGAGCAATTGTCTTGAATGAGTAGAACTCATCATCAGCAGAAATACCTACTTGCATTTCAACTCCTTCTTGTGCCGTAATCGCATAGAAACTCATCACTAATGAGTCAACACGGTAAGGCATTTTTGGCAATGTAGTAGAAAGCCAACCATTAAATGGAGTTTCAAAGTACAAGGATGATCCCCATGCTTTTTCTTGTGTGTGGTCAGAACACTGATTCGGGTATTCAACATTATTACTACGACGAATGGTCAATCTTGCTCTATCTTGAGACCTACTAGCGCGAGGTTCCCAACATGGATGATAGAGACCATTGTATTTAGTATGTTCTTCACCTAAAGAATAATCATCAAATGTTTCAACATACGGCAATGTTGGTTTGCCAG
>JAGBUF010000251.1 GCA_017630975.1 Paraprevotella sp.
CGAAGATTTATACGTGTCAATTGAAGACCGCTGGACTCAGTATGATGCATTTAACTATATATGTGCAATTGAATCTGATTTTGCAGCAGGTGTAAGTTGGGCAGAAAAAAGGAGTAAATAGTGATTCCTAAACTCACGTTGTTTAAAGTGTGATTGCCACACAAAAAAGAGCAATATTTCCTTGAAAAAGCACCGATAGCCTGCGAATGTCGCATTTTTTAAACTTTCACAGACTATCGGTGTTTTTTAACTTGTCAATATTGAGGTTTCTATTATAAAACTTCTCAAAGATGACTTTGTACTCTTAAAAAGATTTGGTAATGATGTACAGTACAAATTCTTCAAGCTACATATTGGATATCTTACGTTTATATTCTTTACATAATTTGCCCTTCACAAATTAATTGTATTTATATCATCATCTAAAGAATCCGCTCTTCCAACATTGCCATTAGCAAGTTACGTAACCTTCTAAGCAATACCGCATTTATTAATCTTGTCTTAATACCCTAAAATTTTCTTCATCTTTTTGCATTCATATATTTCAAAATCATCGTTATCCCAGTAATGATATGTTAGGACATCAGGAAGTATATGCGACGGGGCATTTCTAGGTTGTCGTTGCCATAGATACTCCGTGTTCTCTTTCCACCACTCATTTATAACATATACATTTTGTTTCGGATAATTGAAATTTCTTAAATTAAGCATTCTTTTTCTTCCAACAGATTCTGTAAGATAGGCTGTAATTATCTTTTCTATTAATCTTGTTTTATTAGCGCTAATCCCCCTTACATTTGAAATGCATCCTGCATAAATAGAGTTTAATCTATCCTTTATTTCATTAATGTGGTGATTTTTATCAGAAAGTCTTTTGTGTACACTTCTTGTAGACATTCCACAATAATAACTTTCTTTTGTTTGCACATGTTTAAGCATTCCGTGAAGTAAATAAAGAGAACACTTGAATTTTTGCTTTTCTTCCCATTTCTTTAATTCATCTTGTGTAAAAGGACCGTACCATTTTACTAAAAATACATTTTGCTCCATAATAATCTATCACTTTCAATGTTCTATTAATAGTCAATCATTTTAACAATCTATTCAATCTGTCTATATATAGGGGTCTTCTACCTACACAACAACACACAAACTTTATCTTGAAAAGCACGAGACTCCGATGCGCTCTCCACTCCATGATTGATGATACAAAACGCCAATTGATGTCCATTGGCAGCAGTTGCATAACCGGCAAGAGAATACACGCCGGTCAGTGTGCCCGTCTTGGCGCGCACATTGTTAAATGCCGGAGTGTCTATCATGCGTTTTTTCAACGTACCGTCCACACCGGCTATGGGCAACGACTCATAGAAAGATGTGAATATTTCTTGACGGCTGAATGCATATCGCAACAAAGCGGTTTCCAATTCCGGTGTCAGATAATTGTACAACGACAATCCACTGCCATCAGCTACCCTATACTTGGCTGGTTCAAAACCTAAAAATCCTATCATCTTCTCAATGGAATACATGGCTTCCTTGCGTGACGCATAAGGTTTTCCATCCTTAGCGGCAAGAGCATAAAAGACAGCTTCGGCATACAAGTTGTCACTTTCTTTCATCATCCTGCCTAGCACTTTATCAATAGGCGTTGAAATGGATTTAAGCAGTACTGCATCCGACGGACATTCAGCCTTTTTCAGAACACCGATATGGATGCCTTTCTTTTTCAATGCCTGCTCGAAACGAGTCAAAAAAACATCCTTTCCACCCAACAACAAAGGAGTAAGATCCGGATTGTCATCATCCCAACACCAACCCATACCCCATTTCAATGTATCTTTCATTGACACATCGGCACACAAAGCACCTTTCACCGACTTGATGTTTCTGGAAGCTAAAGCCTCAACAAATCCCTGCAAGTCTGTCCTTCCAAAAGTTGGGTCAAATCCTCCTTTCACATAAACATCGCCATGAAGAGCACCCCCACGTATCTCCCCATCAATATACAATTTTGTAAAGAATTTATAGTCAGCACCCAATTCTTCCAAAGCGGTAATAGCCGTCAAAATTTTCTCCGTTGACGCCGGACGCATTCTTTGTCTAGCATTGTGCGCAAACAACAACGTATCATCTGTTAAATCGTATACACTGATACCCACTTGAGACGTGGAAAACAATTCATCCTGTAGTAGTAGGTGTAAACTATCTGTCAAGGATTTTATCCAAAAAGATTCCGGATACTCACCACGTTGCACATCAGTCTGCGATAGAAGAACAGGTGAAAAACCCATCCAAAAAAGCAGACCAACCATATACTTCATCCATGTATTTTTCATTCGTCAATCTGTTTTTGTTCCAATTGATTCTTTTTTTTCATCAAGTATTGACAGAACTCTTTTGCTGGATAAGGGATAAGAAAGACCATTCTACCATCGTTCATGGTCAGTAAAATCATATGCTTGTTCCTCAAAAAAGCTATTCGCGACGGCTGCACCACCTCCGCTGAACGGATTTCAGACAAAGCGTAGGATTTGACCTTTGAAAAACGCCCTTTCTTGACAAGCAATACTCCGTTGTCCGTGAATATGTATTCAGTATGTAGCATACGTTCCATGATAAAAACCTGGAACAAAGCACATGCAAAAGCCAATAAAGGCCATTGGTTCCAAAAGAAATAAACAAAAAGTATGGCTGCCGGCAACACACACAACACTAATGTCTTTTTATCTATTTTTGAACGGAAAGTACGAATCATAGTGTCATAATTTTATCGCAAGTTACGTTTTTTTTCGCAAACTATAGAACAACAAATGGAGTTTTTGAGTAGTTTTGTATAATCAATAGAAGTATCATGATACGTAAATTTGATTTTTTAGTTATCGGTTCAGGTGTAGCCGGTATGAGTTATGCCTTGAAAGTTGCCGAATCCGGCAAGGGAAAAGTAGCCATCATCTGTAAGACTACATTGGAAGAAGCCAACACGTCAAAAGCACAAGGCGGTATTGCGTCCGTCACCAATTTCAAGGTGGACAATTTTGAAAAGCACATCAAAGACACCATGATTGCCGGTGACTATATCAGTGACCCTGCAGCGGTGGAACAGGTGGTAAAGAATGGACCGAAAGGTATTGAAGACTTAGTGTGTTGGGGGGTGAACTTTGATAAAAACAAAGAAGGTGAATTCGATTTGCACCGTGAGGGCGGACACTCGGAATTCCGCATCCTGCATCATGCTGACGACACCGGATTTGAGATTCAGCGTGGACTGATGGAGGCTGTCCGTCGCAACAAGAACATTACCATATTGGAAAATCACTTTGCTGTTGAAATCATTACACAACATCATTTAGGAATAGAAGTGACACGTCGCACTCCGGACATTGAGTGTTATGGAGCGTATGTCCTGGATCCCGATACAAAAAAGATTGATACATACTTATCCAAAATCACTTTAATGGCTACCGGAGGAACCGGTGCTGTATATGCCACTACCACCAACCCAAACATCGCCACCGGAGATGGCATCGCCATGGTGTACCGTGCCAAAGGAACGGTAGAGGGCATGGAATTTGTACAATTCCACCCCACAGCATTGTACAATCCCAATGAAGCACATCCCGCCTACCTGATTACGGAGGCCATGCGTGGATATGGTGGCATCCTGAGATTGCCCAACGGTGAGGAATTCATGCAGAAGTACGACAAACGGCTCAGTTTGGCACCACGCGATATTGTGGCTCGTGCCATAGACAAAGAGATGAAAATTCATGGACTGGATCATGTCTGTCTGGACGTGACCCATAAGAATGCGGAAGAAACGAAACATCATTTCCCGAACATCTACGCCAAGTGTCTTTCTATCGGTATCGATATCACCAAACAATATATTCCGGTAGTACCTTGTGCCCATTACATGTGTGGCGGTATCAAAGTGGACCTCAACGCTTGCTCCAGCATTAAACGTCTGTATGCCGTTGGTGAGTGTTCATGCACCGGTCTGCATGGTGGCAACCGACTGGCCAGCAACTCACTCATCGAAGCGGTGGTCTATGCCGATGCTGCGGCACGCCACAGTCTCAGCGTGATTGACGAATACACCTTCAACAACAACATTCCGGAATGGAACGACGAGGGTACCATGACCAACGAGGAAAAAGTGCTCATTGCACAGGATATGAAGGAAGTGGGACAAATCATGAGCAACTACGTGGGCATCGTGCGTAGCGACTTACGACTGAAACGTGCATGGGTACGCCTTGACTTGCTCTACGAGGAGACCGAAGAACTCTTCAAACGTGTCAAAGCCACCAAGGACATCTGCGAACTGCGCAACATGATTAATGTGGGCTATCTCATCACACGACAAGCCATCGAGCGTAAAGAGAGTCGCGGTTTGCACTACACCATTGATTACCCTAAACACGCATACGATTAAAACTAATAGGAAACACTCGTTGTGATACCTTCGGCGCGCAACAATTCGGCGATACGGTCAAGTTCATTGGGCGTTGCCTTCTGCAATCCTTGTACCGGCGTCTCACGGTCGATGGTGTAAATCATGACTTGCGACGGACGGATTTCCTTGACTGTCTCCAACCATGGCAACACATAAGCGTCGGACGTGTTATCTACACTATTGCCATAGAAAACGCCTTTCATAAACATGGTTTGGATGATGACATGACCGTTGAAGGCTTTCATCTTCTCAATGATTTTCGGCAATTCATAATGACCAGTGGGACGATCGACCTTACTGATATATTCCTCATTCACCGTATCTAACTTGAGGATGTTGTTATCCACCTTGCACAAAGCCTCAAACACTTCCGGCTTCATAATGCGAGTGGAATTGCTCAATACACTGATTTTGGCTTCGGGAAAATATTTGTCACGTAACACACATGTGTCTTCTATGATTTCAGCAAACTGTGGATGAATGGTGGGTTCGCCATTACCGGCGAAGGTCAGAACGTCCGGTGTCGGTCCGTTGACCGTCATATCCTTCAGTCGCTCCTCCAACGCATGGCACACCTCCTCTCTTGTGGGCAAAGCCTCATGCGGACGAAAATCCTTATTGAGACCGCACTCGCAATAAATGCAATCGAAAGTACAGAGTTTTCCATCGGAAGGAAGCAGATTGATGCCCAAAGAAACACCCAAACGACGACTACGTACCGGTCCGAATATTGGGGAAGGATATATCACTGTTGCCATAACCACATCTTTTTACAAGGACAAAGATACAACAAAGATGACACAATCTTTCAAAATTTACATTTTAACAGAAAAGATAAATCGTTTTTGTATCTGCTTCCTATACGTTGTAACCCCTCTCCTATCTCAGTACGGTCGGTATAGGCTGTAATACCATATTTCAACATCAACATAAAATGCTTTGAAATGTTCCATTCTGCCACACAAGCTGCCCTCATTCCTTGTCCATACATGGTCATGAACGAATAAGTATATAATAA
>JAGBUF010000252.1 GCA_017630975.1 Paraprevotella sp.
GAATATGATGATACCTTCATCCAGCGGACGACCATACGAAGTGTTGGTTGTCATTGATGACTCCATGTGGCAGCGTCCTGCCGGTCGTGCCTTGTTTGATGTGTTGGATACAGATGTACCCGGGCTCCCTCAACCGGAGCGCTCGTTCCATATCTCACAGACAGACCCCAACAGATTCGGTCGTACATTGAATATCTTTAGGAATATCATTAGAGTGGAGATGGATCCCACACAATATTCCCAAACTAAAATCAAGTACGACAAGGATGTGTATGCGCATCCTCAGGTGGTGATGAAGATACAGACTCCGAATGAGGAGGATATGGCGGCATACATGAAGAAACACTCACAAGAGATGATTGATTTCTTCACGAAGGTGGAGATGAACCGTCTGGCAGATGAGTTGGAGAAGAAACATTCTACAGTAGTGGCAGAATTGGCGAAGGGGATTTTTGATTGCGAGTTATGGGCGCCCAATGAAATCAAGAGTTATAAGAAAGGCAAGGATTTCTTCTGGACCTCTTCAAATGGTGCTTCCTCATTGGTGAACATCTGTATGTATTCTTATCCTTATGAAGGACCGGAAACATTCAATAAGGAATATGTGATTGCCAAGAGAGATTCGGTGATGAAAGAAAACATTCCCGGTGCAAAACCCTATATGTATATGGCTACGGATGAAAAGTGCACCACCATCGAACCGATCGTCATTAAAGGACAGTATGCCTTGGAGATGCGTGGCTTATGGGTGATGGAGCGTGATGGCATGGGTGGTCCGTTTGTCAGTCATTCGCGTGTAGATACCGAGAATAATCGTGTAGTTGTTGTGGAGGGATTCGTCTATGCACCCGAAAAAATGAAGCGGGGATTGATTCGTCGTCTCGAAGGTTCGCTCTATACGTTGTGTCTTCCCGGCGAAACAGTCAAAGAATTGAAAGCCAATATTCCGGAGGTGGAAGTGGTGATGAAAAAAGAACAATAAATCTAAGATATAGTTATGAAAAATGGCAAAATATGCGTAGCGATTACGCAAGGAGATATCAATGGGGTAGGATATGAAATCATCTTGAAACTTTTCAGTGAGCCGACGATGTTGGATCTGTGCATCCCTATTGTTTATGGTTCGCCGAAGGTGGCCACCTATCATCGCAAGGCTATGGAACTGACCACAAACTTTGTGACGATACAGAAGGCTGAAGAGGCTGTGGATGGACGTCTGAATCTGGTGGATTGTATCGTGGATGAAGTGAAGATCGATTTCGGACAACCCACAGAAGAAAGTGGAAAATGTGCTTTGAAAGCATTGGAGAGAGCCATGGAGGATTATAAAGCCGGTCTCTTTGACGTGTTGGTGACGGCACCCATCAACAAGTCTGCTATCCAATGTGAGTCATTCAAATTCCCCGGACATACAGAATATATTCAGGAGCGTGTAGGAGAGAATCAAGAAGCGCTGATGATATTGATGAACGATGTGATGCGCGTGGCACTTGTAACCACTCATCTGCCAATACGCGACGTTGCTTCTGCCATTACACAAGAGGCTGTGATGAGAAAGGCTCGTATCTTCTACGAAACGTTAAGAAGAGATTTCAGTGTCACCAAACCTCGAATTGCCGTGTTGGCATTGAATCCACACGCCGGAGACGACGGTCTCTTAGGTGGTGAGGAGAAGGAAGTGATTATCCCTGCCATGCAAGAGTTGGAAAACGAGGGCATTTTATGTTTTGGACCTTATGCAGCCGATGGTTTCTTTGGCAATAAAATGTATGAGCATTTTGATGGTGTCCTTGCAATGTATCACGATCAAGGATTAGCCCCATTTAAAACATTGGCAATGACTGAGGGTGTCAATTTTACAGCCGGATTACCTATCGTACGTACTTCGCCCGATCATGGAACTGCTTATGATATCGCCGGACAAGGACAGGCTGATGAAGCATCTATGCGTCAAGCCATTTATGCTGCAATAGATATCTATCGCAATCGTAAAAATTATGATGAGGCTCATGCTAACCCATTGAAGAAGTATTATCACGATCGTCGAGATGATAGTGATAAGTTGAGGCTGAATGCGGTGGAAGAATAAATGAAGCCTCTGTATCGTAATATATTTTTATGTGTAGGCGTGGTGGCGATTGTCATCATGCTTTGCACATCCGATATGTCATATACCGAGTTATGGGAGAATATCCGTCGTGCAGGTTATTGGTTTCCGGCAGTCCTTGCGCTATGGATATTTCTGTATTGGGGCAACGCGTGGTCGTGGTCCGTCATCATCAATGACGGTTCTGCTCCTAAGGTACCATTCCTAAAGGTGTATAAATATACCATCAGCGGTTTTGCATTGAACTACGTGACACCGGTAGGGCTGTTGGGTGGTGAGCCCTATCGCATCATGGAACTGACGCCTTATGTAGGTGCTGCGAAAGCTACCTCCAGTGTCATCTTGTTTGCCATGATGCACATCTTTTCCCATTTTTGTTTCTGGTCTTTTTCGGTACTCCTCTATTTGCCTTTATATGGCAGTACAATGTCAGTCGGTATGACGGTCTTCATGGCGCTGTGCGTTGCTTTTTGCTCTTTCGGCATATATTTCTTTATGAAAGGATATAAGAATGGTTTGGCGATGAAAGCCCTGCGCATCCTTTCTCACCTTCCCGGTCTGCGGTCCAAACTGAAAGGTTTCATCAGTAGCAAAGAAGCGTCCATTCGTAAGGTTGATGAGCAGATAGCGGCATTGCATGCACAACGTAAAACAACCTTCTATTTATCGCTGTTCATTGAATTTGCGGTGCGAATGGCAGGTTGTCTTGAGATACAGTTCATCCTGATGATACTCACAGACCATGTGTCGTATTGGGATTGCGTGTTGTTGCAAGCCTTCACCTCCTTGTTTTCCAATATTTTCTTTTTTGTTCCCATGAGCATGGGGGCTCGTGAAGGCGGTTTTGCTTTGGCAGTCGGTGGGTTATCTTTGTCCGGAGCTTATGGCGTGTATGCCAGTCTGTTGATACGTGTCCGCGAGTTGGTGTGGATTGCCATTGGCTTGATTTTAATCAAGATAGGGAATTCAAGGTCGACAGCAGTTTAGCGCACACTGTTTTTTTGTAAAGCATCCTTGTACATCTTCAGCAGTCGTTCACATACAGCCAATTCTTTTTGAAGAGTTTGTAAACCAATACGCTTGCTTGCAACGGAGGTTTGTAAATCATCCACAATATATGCCAATACCTGTTCCTTAGAGTCAAACACCTTGTCGTACTCAATGGTGGTACCATCTGCCAATGTCAACTCACATCCTTTGAAAAGATGAAAACGTCCTTTGGACTGATTCTCTCTTTTCTCGGTGATGACAGACTTCTTGATGGAGTAGGACGAGGAGGGTGCGAGATAATAGACCGTATCGCCAACTTGCAGCTCTTTGTTTTTAATACGGTCCATAAAGAAATTCCTTGTATAATTCTTAATGAATGGGACACTCATTTCAATATGGTAAAGTAAATTTGATGGAGTGAGTCAACTCGTAGTTCCTGACAGCGCCCCTTGTGATTACTTGCTCAAATGCTCTTCTGCTGCCTCCTTGTCAACGAAAAGATGTACGCCGGCCATGTGCATAGCCGATTCGTTTAGTGCAGTATATGGAACTTTCAAAGGTGGAAA
>JAGBUF010000253.1 GCA_017630975.1 Paraprevotella sp.
GTGTGCGGAAGGTAGATGTACGTTGGTCAAAATAAGAACTTTCCTTAATATAATAGCGGGAAACCTCTGCCGATGGGATGTCACTGGCACTGACTTTCGGTTTACCGTTCTGCTCCTCATAATAGATGTGATGACGATTCATCAACTCCTTGACATCTATCTTATCACGTGAAGAGAAAGACTCGTTACCATCCAATTTGTACTCATAAGCGGAAATTTTACCCGTCAAAAGCAAGTCAAACAAATAAGTAAATAGATTTACCTTACCCGACATCGGCTCCACTGGATAATAAAGCGGTGCATTTTTGTCCAGCGTTAGATCCAACTGACGATATACATCACGTTTCCACACCACATCCTCTGGCATTTCAACAGACGCAGGGAACTGCAGACTGGCTCTATCAGCAGTCTTCTCCGTTTTCTTTTGAACTCCGGCTTTAGCATTGACACGACTCTTCGCAGGCTGTGCCTCTGTTTGCAGAGCCATTATGGTACATAACATTAAGAAAAACAGACGTTTCATCATCTTTATCTTGTTTATATTCATTCTATTCATATTCTTCCCTTAGTTGATTATTACTTCCATTGAACTATCAAGCGTACGTTCTATTCCGTCAGGACCAATGGCCTTGATACGAGAAATATAGAATCGCTTACCTCGGCTCAATGAACGGAACATATTTCGTTGTTGATCGGTAAATTTCGCACTGTTGGACACAGCCGGAACTGCATTTCCCATGTTGTCAAAGAAGACCGTTTCAAAACCTTGTACACGGAATGCAATGTTCAACAAACCATCATCGATAGCTGCACCAATACCATCGGTAGACATCAGCACTTGTTTTGAAAGCCGGCCACCACGAAAACGATTGGAACCACCTTCTGCCATGTATTCTATGTAAGCTGTCGGATCGGGCAATTTACGAACACGGAAATTAAACTCTCCCATCTTCTGCATCCTGCCTTCCATGTTGGCATTAACGGTGATCACCGCATTCTTACCCACCTCAGTAGGACGAGCAATATACTTACCTGCTCCGACTGGTTGCAGATTGCCTCCGGTCATGGATACGACAACTTTATTTGCCGGCACACCCGGAATAGAAACACTCATCGGATTCTCATAGCCTGCATAGAGTACGTTCATCAAATCGGCTGAAACGGTAGCTGAAGGCGCTACAACTGTATAAGGTTGTGAAAACTCACGACGCACCGTTTCGCCCTGACCATCTACGGTTTCAATATATCCATTCAGCGTAAAATCACCTGTTTTTCCACAATACGTCTCATAGATACCGTTCTGCGATGCTATTTGCTGACCACCTACATAAATCACCGGACGACGCGTAGTATCCACCGCAGCCATAATGATTTGTGCACTCAACTTGCCTCCTTGAACCACTGTACGAGAGTTGGGGATTACATACGCATTCAATTCATTAACACGCATATCCTTAATATCGATATTGGCAGTCAATGTATGCAACACCTCTCCTTCTGCATAACGGACATCACTCTGTAATTTGGAAAGAATGGTTACAGCAGCAGCTACAGGCATATTCTCAAACATATACTCTTGCCAATTCTTACCTAATGTTTCCGGCTTTTCCGGCACATCGGTACTCAAATTACCGGAAATAATTTTCTTTTGAGCCTCATTGGAAACCATCTCCACAATGCGCTCACGGTAACTGGTTATCGCATGGTACAGATGCTCTCCTTCGCCTTTTCGAGGAGCCAACATCACTGCTGTTGCGGCTTCCAAGTCCTCCTTATTCCTGATGTTTCTCACATCACCACTCTTACCATCTGCTTTTTGAACGATACGAAGTTTCAATTCCTCTGCATAATTATATAAGGAGTCAGAAATCTGCTTTACATATTGTGCCTTGGTGTACCATTCCTTAACCTTTGCAGGATTCACTTCCATCTGTTCTTCCAAGTGCTGATACAATGCCTCATTGGATGCTGTTGCATTGGCTGTCGTTCTCAGCAGACTATTCTCCACCAGCGAAAACCCGTTCAACACATCTGAAGAAACATTCAGCGCAAGCATGGCCATCAACACCACATACATGAGGTTGATCATCTTCTGGCGTGGCGATGTTCTATTTTGTTGGGATGCCATCTTTTTCTTCTTTAAAAGTCCTTTTCTTCTACAAATTCAAACTGCAAATGTGCATATTACA